>NZ_FRBE01000034.1 GCF_900142535.1 Fibrobacter sp. UWEL | reverse complement strand
TGTAGATGTAAAGATTGCCTACGAATGGGAATCGGAATCGAGAGAATCATCTAGCAAGGCTGCCTAAATGCTTCCACACATGTTGATGATGCCTCGAATTGTTTAATGATTATGTTGTGTATATGTATAATGAAGCAAATACACGACATAATTTGCCGCATATTCATGTAATGAAGTCCGATATTCAGATTGTTGTTGATTTTAGTGGAAATGTGTTGGAGGGTGATTCCACTTCAATTCCTCGGAAAGATCTTGCAAAAATACTCCGCTGGGTTGGATATCATAAAGCTGAACTTGAACAGGCTTGGGCTGCCGTATCTTCTGGACTTAGCCCGCAGAAAATAGCGAATACGATTCCGCCTAGAGTCTTGAATTCTGATGAAGAAGATGGTTGCATGGCACATGATGTATCTGCCATTTATAAGTCTAGTTTGGATATTAAGGTTTGTGAAGTATTTGCCTTGCCGAATAATTTGTTGCTGTGTCAATTTGCAAAAAATGAATTCGTATTGTACGATGTGACAGAATGGCTTCGTTATCCCGCTTTTGCAAAGTTGCAGGAATCTGCAGAGTTTAGGAAGGTTTCCATTGTCTTTGGAAACCCTACCTGGCAGAATTTGAATGAAGAAATCACTGCGTATGATATCTATACGGATGGAATTAGAATTTTAAGTTTGTCAGATGTTGAATTTCTGAAGGGACTTTCTCAAAAATGGCTGGATGAGAATGATGGTGTTATGAGACTTGTCTTATCAACTTTTTTGCACGCTAAAAAAATCAATTTTGTTGCGTAAAAAAGAGCACCCGCTTGGGTGCTCTTTTCTGTTCTCATGTCTCAAGATTCATCGACTCCGCCTACGGCTTCGCTCAGAATGATATGGGAATGTTACTTTATACGTAGTCTTGCATATTCGTACAGGCCGAGGGACAGGGCTACGGAAGCGTTGTAGGAGTGTGCTTCGGGCATCATGGGGATGCGGAGGATAGCGTTGCACTGCTTCTTGATGAAGGGCGGGAGGCCTACGTCTTCGCCACCTACGGCGATGACAGCCTGATCGCTGAACTTGAAATCTGCCAGGTTGGTTTCGGTGTCTGCGTCCAGACCGAGAATCTGGTAGCCAGCCATCTTCAGTTCGCCTACAGCAGCTTCAAGATTGTTGGGGCGGCAAATGCGCATTTTCTCGAGAGCGCCGGCAGAGGTACGTGCCACGCTGGGGGTAATGCCACACATGCCCTTGGCGGGAAGCAGCAAGATGTCTACGCCCAGAGCCAGAGAGCTACGGATGCAGGCGCCCAAATTGCGGGGGTCTTCGATGTTGGTTGCAACTGCGATAAGCTTACGTTCACCCTTGTCTACGGCGGTGAAGAATTCTTCACGAACGTCTTCCCAGACCAGCAGTTCCTTTTCGTTCATGAGGGCCACCACACCGTGGTTGGGAGTGGCGTAGCTGTTCAAGATCTTGGAGTCCACCTGCTGGACATGAACGTGGGCGCGCTTGGCCAGCTTCTGCAGTTCGTACAGCTTGGGGTTTCCAGACTGGTGCATGAACAGCACGCGGTGAACCTGCATGGGGCTCTTGGTGAGAAGTTCTGTGACTTCCTTGATGCCGCCTACGGCTACCTGAGGTGCTGCATCGGCGTCACCTACTGCGGGGACGATACCGTCCTGGATGGCACGAGAGGTGTCCTGAGGTTTTTGTTCAAAGCGCGGCTTGGGGCGGAATCCTTCGCGACGTTCTCCGCTAAAACCTTCACGAGGTTTAAATTCGCGGCGTTCGCCTTCAGAGTTTTCTCGATTCTGGGGGCGGAATTCGTTGTCTTCGCGGACGCGGAACTTGGGCTGGGGTCTGCGACCAAAACCTCTGTTATTGTCAAAAGCCATTTTATACCTCTTTTTTTCGTCACTGAATCCTTCGCTACGCTCAGGATGACGTAGGGAAGGGATTCTGGATGACGTCTTGTTAATCTTTCGCGCGGCAGACGATGATCTGGTTCATCTTCACGTCGGTTTCCTTCTGTTCCAGGGGTTCCTTTTCCATCTGGAAAGGAGTGGCGATGCCTGCCTTAAATGCGTTGGGGAACTTGGCCAAGTAACGGTCATAATAACCCTTGCCGTGTCCTTTGCGTTCCCCAGTAAAGTTGAACTTGGTACCGGGGACTAAAAATACGGTAAACTCGCCGGTGTAGGGTTCCAGGTCGGCTCGGGGTTCCATAATGCCGAACTTGCCCGGGGCCAGGTCCTTTTTCAAATTCTGTATACAGTAAAACTCCATGGTGGTTTCGCCGGTGACGCGAGGGAGCAACAGGCGGCCTTCCTGGCATAGCTGTTCCACAATGGGCATGATGTTGGGCTCGCCAACTAGCGGGTAAAATGCCGCAATCTTACGGGATTCCTTGTACCCAGGTATGGCGTGAATTTCTTCCCAGGGGTTGTTGATCAGCTCGTCCCCTTCGCGTTTTTTATGGCGCGGGTCGAAAAAGGATCGTGAACCCACGACCAGCAGGAATAATGCGATAAGTATTACGTATTCCATAGGCGAATGCCAGCGTCCGGAGGAGCCGGCGGTTAAAAGTTTAGTCCGGGTCTCCTACGCGCTTGGCGTTGGGGAGGTTTTCCCTTAGAATTTCGTTCCAGATGGTGCGTTGCCAGTTCTGCAGGCGGGCTTCCTCGTAGCGGGCTTCCCAAGGCATGTTACCGGGGGCGGCAAGCCAGATGAGCTGAGCCTTATTGGCGAGAAGTGAAACTTCCACACCCAGCTGGGCAGCCTTGTCGTCGCGCCACTGCTTGAGGACGGACAGCAGGTCGGAATTGGGGACCACAGGCGGGGGAGGGGCCTTGGGCAGGCGCTCGGGCCATTCGCTTTCGGGAACGGCAAAGGCGGTCTGCAGCATATTCACGAAGGAATCCAGGCGTTCTTCCTTAAAATTACGGGGAAGCTTGGGCAGGTGATCCAGCTTGACTTCCGGCATAATCTGGAGAGCGTGTCGCACGATGGCCAGCATTAGTTCCGCGGGCATCACCTTATAGGGCGGGCGGTCCAATTCTTCGGCCTGTTTTTCGCGCCATTCCCACAGATATTTTAGGATATTAAGACCGCTGGGGCTGAAAACGTTACTGCCGGTAATGCGCCAGGGGTCCTTCTTGGGAGGGGCCGGGTTCTTGGCGTGCTCGATCAGGGCGTCGCATTGTTCGGTAAGCCAGTTCAGGCGACCGGCGGCCTGGAGCTTTTCCACCAGGATGGCGCACAGTTCGTGGAGATAGAAGGTGTCATGAATGGCGTATTCGCACATTTCCAGAGGCAGGGGACGGATGGTCCAGTCTGCGCGCTGGTTTTCCTTCTTCAGTTCATCGCCAAAATATTCACGTACTAGGTCTGCAAGGCCCAAGTGCTGTTCGCCCAATACCTTTGCTGCAAGCATGGTATCGAAAATGTGGGCGGGGGCAAAACCGTAGGTCTGCCACAGAAGTCTCAGGTCGTAATCGGCGCCGTGGAAAATCAAGGTCTGCATGGCGCGGGCCTTGAATAAAGGTTGCAAATCCAGTCCACACAGCGGGTCCACAATGTAATGGTGATCCCCGATGGTAATCTGGATTAGGCAAAGGCGAGCCGTATAATGGTACATGGAGTCGGCTTCCGTATCCACGGCAGCCATGTCATAATTCTCCAGGTCCAAGAGCAGGTTGGCTAGTGTCTCCTCGCTATCCACCAGAATGTACTTTTCGTCTTGCATCATTGTGGGGTAAAGATAATAACAAAAGTGCCTCGGAGTATTTCCCCGAGGCCCTTTGTGGTGTGGTTTTTTGGTATGTCTTAAATGTAGGTTCCTGGAGGTTCTCAAACAATACAGACGGAACAATTAGCTTTGCAATTTTTGCAAAAGTGGTTTTGGCCCTAGGGATGGATTTTTGTCGTTTTCAGTCTATCTTATTAATGGATAATTATGTAGAATTAAGAAGGACCTATGTTGAATATTGACGAAATTGGCGATTACAGAGATCTGCTCAAGAATTACTTTGCTCAGCGCAAGCTGGAGTTGCCTCTGTATTCCTACAAGATGATGGGACAGAAACTGGGACTGGAAACCAGCCAGATGTTCCGTGTTTTGAACAAGGAACTCCATCTGCCCAATCGCAGTATTCCCCTGGTAAAGGACTTGCTGGATCTGAAGGGCCGCAGTGGCGAACTGTTCGAGATTTTGGTGGCCGCCTCCAAGACCAAGTCCCCAGCCAAAAAAGACAAGCTTTATAAGATGGCCATGTCCCTGAAGGACGTGAAAATGCGTCAGCTCAACACCAACGAGCTGCTGTTTTTGGGTAAGTGGTGGATTCCCGTTGTGCGTAACCTGATCGAGATGAATAATGGTTCCGCAGTGGTGTCCCAGCTGGTCAAACAGATTACGCCGGCGGTTTCCAAGGAGCAGGTGGAAGAAGCCATCCGCGTCCTGAAGGAACTGAAACTGATTACGCCCATTGCTTCCGAACGTTTTGCAGTGGGACTTACAAACTTTACAAGTTCGGGTGCTACAAAAGTGACAGCAATTCGCAGCTATCAGAACCAGCTGTTGGCTTTGGCGCAGAATGCTTTAGCTACTATTGAACCCGAACAACGTAATATTTCCTCCTTGATGGTGGGCGTGGACGAGGATTGCTTTAACGACCTGAAGGAAATGACTTTGGAATTTAGACGCCAGGTCCAGAAGCGCGTGGAAGAAGTGCAGAAACCGACGAAGGTGATGCAGTTCCTGTTTTCTTTGTTCCCAGTGGCGGATACCGCAAGGATTGAAAAAAAGACCGCTGGAAAGGCTAATCTTGAAGTGGGCAAGGTCACTGGAAAGGCTGTCGCAGAAGGTGGAAAAAAGAAATGAGGTGTGGCATGGTATTAAAACGGTTAGGGCTGTTGACCGCAGCTTTTGCCATAGGGCTTACCGCCTGCTCGGAAACTGAGACGGCGGGCGTCAGCACTGTGGAGACGGAAAACGCCTACGTCATCCAGGTGGTGGACGAGGGAGGCGCTCCTGTATCGAATGCTTCCGCAGTTTTGCGTGTGGCGGGCTACTTGCCCGACTTTGGCGCCTTGAAGAAAGCGGATCGCCAGACTGCAGCGCTTGTGGCCAAGACGTTTACCTCGGACTCTGCGGGTTATATCCATATTGATGAACTGTTCGAAGATTCCTTGACTCTGGAGGTCTTGAATGGTAATCGTGGCGCCTTTGTGGAAATTCTTGCTGAAAGTATCCAGAAGGGAGACTCTGCGGAACTGACCCTCAATCGCCTGGGGATGATGTCCGGTAAGATCGATCTTCCCGCTGGAGAAAAATTCGCCTGGGTTCGCATCTACGGTACAGACCGTGTGGTGCAAACCGACAGCGATGGTAATTATGCCATCGAGGGCTTGGCTCCTGCGGATTATCGCGTCCAGCTATTGGTGGCCGATTCTGAAACTGTAGAGGTGGTAACGGTAAAGTCCGAGCAGCCGGCTAGCTCTTCTAGCATAAAGGAGCCGGAATCAAGCTCCTCTGCTTTAGGTTACCTCAACGTTCTGGATTTTGAAGACGGCTTGGGCTCTGTGTATCTGAAGCCTACGGATACTACCGTGACCATGTCGCCCGTAGAGGATAGCGCTGCCTTGGCGATTGTGGATGCAGGCGCTGGCCGCGAAGGTAAGGCTTTCCACTGGACCACTTCCGCAAAGACGGGGCATTGGTCCTTCATGGGCGTGTGGATGTGCTCCAGCTCCAATCCCTGCGATTTTAGTGCCATTGACTCCATTGAATACTACGTTCGCGGTACCGGCTCCTACTCCTTCAATCTGGAATCCATCATTAGCGGAAATGCCGGTAAGGCCGTTTTCCTGGATACTTTGAACGGAAGCGACGAGTGGGAGCGAGTTGTGATACGTGCTTCCGACTTTATGGAAGGGGATAGCACCTACGGTAACGTGGGCTGGGATGGCGTCATCAATCATGTGACCAATATTGCTGTTCCAGCCTATTATGATGCGGATATCTGGATTGACGATATTAAATTCTATGGTGTAAACCGGGATAATTAAAAAACACTGGCATACACATTCTGAATTGTTTGCATATATTTATGGTACAAATGAAGTGTTTGTACCATTTTTTATGTGTTTTTTTGTTGGTGGCTTCCGCATTTGGTGCGGTAGACAGTAATAAAGTCGTTCGCGTAGGCTGGTTCGAAGGTCCTTATAATTTAAAGGACGCCTATGACCGTCGTTCTGGTTATGGCTATGAATACCAGCAGAAGATTGCGGCGTACACGGGCTGGACTTATGATTATGTGGAAGATTCCTGGCCGAACCTTCTAGAAATGCTGGAAAAAGGCGAAATTGACCTTCTTTCGGATGTTTCCTATACGGTGGAACGCTCCGACAAAATGCTTTTTTCCGCACAGTCCATGGGGGAAGAGGACTACTACGCTTTTGTCCGCGCCGATAGCAAGTTTGTGACTCCGGATAATATTTTCTCTTCCAGAGGAACTGTCTTTGGCGTCAATAAAGGCTCTGTCCAGAAAAAGATTGTGGAGAGCTGGGCCAAGAAGAACCATCTTGAATATAAGCTGGTGGAATCCACGGACACGGAATCCGAAAACGCCCAGAAGTTGAATGATGGCGTATATGACGTGTTTGTGGGACTGGAATCTCTGGGACGTCTCTATAACGTGCTTCCCGTGAAGAAGGTGGGCTATTCCAAGTGCTACTTTGTGGTGAACAAGGATAGACCCGACTTGCTCAACAGTCTCGATTCTGCCATGGATTTGATTAACGAGGAAAATCATAACTACCAGCAGTCTCTATACGAACTTTATTTCAATAACGCTTCTTCCTTGGCATTCCTTAACGATCTGGAAAGGGACTGGCTTGGACGTCATGGCGTGATTCGGGTGGGCTACCGAGATGACTTTATGCCCTATGCGGGGACGGATTCCCTGACGGGGAAGGTAAAGGGTGTTCTTGGGGAATTTTTGAAGGTGATGGAACGTCGCTTCTATGGAGCGGATATTCGCTTTGAGGCGGTTCCCTATAAGGCCTTGGGCGATGCAATCTCGGATTTACAACAAGGTCGACTGGAGTGCGTTTTCCCGGTAAATATGAGCGTCTTTGAAAGCGAAAGACGAAATCTTTTACGCTCCAACAAAATTCTGAACGTAGAAATGTTTGCGGCCATTCGTAAGGGTGATGCGGATAAGTTCTCTTTGAACGATTCCATGAAGGTCTCCTTTACCGAGGGTAACATTAGCTATGGTGAATTTTTGAAGGACCATTTCCCGCACTGGAAGGTGATGAAATATGCGGGTGTGGAAGAGTGTATTCGTGCGGTCCGTATTGGCGGTACCGATGTGTTTTTGATTAATAGCCATCGTCTGAACCGTTACAACAGAATCCTTCAGGATTTTAATCTGCAGGCCATTGCGACCGGCATGAATATGGATTTGGCTTTCCTTATGAATCGCGAGGATATGCCTCTCTTTTCCATGATCAATAAGGCTAGAGGCATGATTACCGATGCTGCAGTGGAATCTTTTGTAGTGTCTAATTCTCTGGAACACAACACGGTGACTCTTGGGGAATTTATTCAGGATCATTTCTTTGTGGCCATGGGAATCATGTTTGTGATTATCTTAGTGGTGGTGGTATTCCTCCTCAAGAGCATGAAGATGGAAAAGGCCGCGGTGGCAGCCCAAAAGGCAAAGTCCATGTTCCTTTCCAGAATGTCCCATGACATCCGCACGCCCATGAACATTATTGTGGGTTTGACGGATATTGGCAAGAAGAATGGTAACGATGCTGCGAAGATGAAGGATTGCCTGGAAAAGATTAGCGTGGAATCGGTTCACTTGCAGAAACTGATCAATGATATTCTGGATATCTCCGCCATCGAAGCTGGAAAAATGCAGGTCAAACCGGCGGTGGAAAATCTTAATACCATTCTGGATAGCTTGAATATTTCCATAAAGACGCTGCTGGCCGATAAACCTATGGATTATAGCTTTGAACAGGGCCAGATTCTTTCTCCCTACATCAAGGTTGATGGCTTGCGTCTGGCTCAGATTTACGGCAACTTGCTTTCCAATGCGGTGAAGTATACTCAGATCGATGGTCGTGTGCAGTTCTTTATCTGGCAGGAAAAACGTTCCGATGGAAGGTTGGACCTGAAGGCCCGTGTCAGCGATACCGGCATTGGCATGAGTGAAGAATTGATGAAGAACATGTATTCGGATTTCTCCCGTGGGGTAGATACTCGCGTGAATAAGATCCAGGGTACGGGTCTTGGCCTTGCAATCGTGAAGCAGCTGGTTGAACAGATGAAGGGTAAGATTACGGTGGAGAGCCGCTTGAATGCGGGGACGACCTTCCTGGTTTCTATTCCGGTGGAACCTGTTGAACATGAAGAAGAACAGGTTGAATTTGAAGAAACGTTGGACGTTAATGCCGTCAATGGCATGAGGGTCTTGATTGCGGAAGACAACGAACTGAACTATGAAATTGCATGCGAACTTCTGAGCGAATTTGGACTGAATATCGTTCGTGCGGAAGACGGCGTGGCAGCAGTGGAACGATTCTCCAGGTCTCCGGAGGGCTACTACGATTTTATCCTGATGGATATGCAGATGCCTAAGATGGATGGTCTGGACGCTACCCGCGAAATTCGTAAGATGCTTCGTCCGGATGCCAAGAGCATTCCTATTGTGGCTATGACGGCGAATGCTTTTGTGGAAGACGCTCAAGCCTGCTTGGATGCTGGCATGGACGGTCACCTCCCCAAGCCTATGAACGTAATGGCTGTACTGGAGACGATTATTCGTCTGAAGAAAAACCGTTAGTGTTTTTTAATTGGAGTGCTACGCACTCCCAACGAAAAAAGGGCAGACTCTTGCGAGTCTGCCTTTTATGCATAACGTCATCCTGGAGGGGTCGAAGGACCCGATAGGATCCATTTGCTTAGCGAACAACCTTGCGGTCGTCTTCGGTCATAGCGAGGAATTCGGCAACAGTCATCTGACCCTTGGGCACACCTTCGGTGTGCTTCCCGCTGCGGCTCGGTCATACCCAAGTAAACTTGGGTGCGACTCTCGCCTTAGGCGGTAATCGCCTTCCTTACGCTTGTTGACGGAGACCTTGCCTTCGGCCATTTCCTTTTGGAGTGCTACGCACTCCCAACCGCAGCGGCTCGGCAATGGACAAATAAATTTGTCCGCTGCTCTCGCCTTGGGCGGTTGTCACCTACAATAATCTTGTACGGAACCTTCTGGAGTTCGCACTGACGGAACTTGTAGCCAAGCTTTTGACGCCTTCGGCGTCCGCGGCTGCGGCTCACCTATAAAAATACGCAAGCGTATTTTTGCAGGATTCGCCTTGCTCGCTTTTCGTTGGATTCGTCGATGTCGCGGGCCTGGACCGGAGCCAACCACAGCGGGAAATTGTCTTTGATGAGGATACCCAGGAAGCGTTTATTACTGATTTTCATGTGATTCAATAATTTCAACGGACTTTATTTCGTGCTCTAGAATTTCAGTGCAAGGACCGTATTTACCTGTGTAGATGAGACCTTCCTCTTCAAAATCGTTGTCGTCGGGGGTTGCGATTTCATTAACATGCCCAAAGAACACTTCATTATTTTTTGTTGTGATTTTTACATCCTTGTGTAGGAAAATGTCCCATTTACTTGTGGTTGGAATGTAGTTCTTGTTGTCCAGGAGTTCTCTGATTTGAGCTTCCATAACGGGAACCTGCTCACGGGTCCATCCGTAAATAGCCATTTTCTCTTCTGTTGTCATTTTGAAAAAGTCATTTGTCATTTTCTACATACCTCGGAACAAACTAAGTTCTCTATTCGATATGGCTCTTCAGAGCAACCTGTGAGAAGCAGAGAGCAGATAGGTGTTACTAAAAGCAAGTGAAGCCCGATTATTTTGTAAACACCCTTTACTTTCTGTCTATGATTTCAGCTTCGGCGTACTCTATGTCAATTTCTATGTTTTTTTGTACGTCATCTGGCATTTTGTCGTGGATGCGGTGGATTGCTGCGATAAACTCTTTTGACTGAGATTTTCGAGCGACATCGTCAAAAACTTCACAAATCCAGGAGATATCCTCCGGAGTGCATTCTGTCTCAAGTACTTTGATTGCGCTCTGGATATCTGTGACTAGATAATTGGAAAATTTATCCCAATAAATTTGGTTCCCATCATCCCAGTTTTCTGGAATTTGTTTTCGTTCTTCAAGAAATTCCTGTATTTTTTTATACTCAATCATTTGACTTCAAAAATAACCTTATTTTTTGCCCTCCGAAAATGTCCAAAAAGATTTATTTCCACCAAATTATCCTATATTCCCTGTTACATAGCTCTTGAAAGCGTCCAATGGCCTAGAGCCTGTGGAGTAAATTCTTGAGCGCCCGATTTATTGAGTATTTGCTCTAGTCTCCATTCCTGAATCGCCAAATTTCAAAGTAGTGAGAATAGGGTAAACTGCTCACGTCCCAATTGGGGCGTGGGTCGTTTGCTGTTATTGACTACGAAGGCTTTGGCGAGCCTAGGAATGCGGTAATTGCTTCAGCGACTCCACGCCTTTTTTTTGTGTCTAGCTGGACTGTTTGACTTTTTCATTTCTCCATAAACGGGGTAATGCGGAGTCAAATGAAGAAGCTTATTGATATAAACAACTATCCTGTTTCTGTAGTGCTGAACGCCCTTGTTAAAGATAAGACAACGGGCCGGAATATCATATTCGCTTCAACGATTACCACAAAGAGCGGAATTGTTTACGGAAAGACGGAACAGATTACAGCGACCATGCTACGGAATTTGGGATCAAACCTGATTCAGCCAAGAGTTGCCAAGTCCTTAGAAGCCCAGTCCATGCGAACTCGCGATAAGGCCGAGGTCTTTACACCTTCCTGGATTTGCAACAAGATGAACAACCATTGCGATGCGGAATGGTTTGGCCGAGAAAATGTTTTCAATGTTGAAGATGGACAATCCTGGAAAACCACAACGGCACGGGTCAAGTTTGTTCACGATGGGGATTGGCAGAAGTATGTGGACTCTAAACGCATTGAAATTACTTGTGGCGAAGCTCCCTACATCGTCTCACGTTATGACTCCACGACCGCAGAAATCATCCCTGTAAAAAATCGTATTGGAATTCTCGATCGCAAGTTGCGAGTGGTCAATGAAAATACTGATAATGAAGAAGATTGGCTCAAGTGGACTTACAGGGCTTTCCAGAGTGTGTATGGATATGAATACCAAGGTGACAACCTGCTGATTGCGCGTATAAACCTATTGGTGACTTTTGTGGACTACATGAAAAAGCGTTGGAATCGTGAACCCACAGATGCTGAGCTTAGAAAAGTCGCCAATGTTATCGTATGGAATTTTTGGCAGATGGATGGCATTACGGGAACGGTGCCTTTTGGTAACTGCGTTAAGGATGAGAAAAATCCAAACATATTTGATTTTGCAGTTGGTGAAAATGAAAACCATTCCGAAGAAATTGAATGCAGAATTTTTGACTGGACAAGACAGAAATCTTTGACCTATAGAAGTATCAAGGGAGGTCGTAAAAATGAAGTTTGATTTTGCAATTGGAAATCCTCCGTATCATGAAGAAGTCGAAAATAATGGTCGACCAGCTCCTGTTTATAACAGTTTTATGGAAGAAGCCTTCAAAATCGCTGGCTGTGTAGAAATGATTACGCCCGCAAGATTTTTATTTAACGCAGGACAAACTCCCAAAGCTTGGAATGCAAAACGCTTAAGCGATAAACATTTTAAAGTTGTTGACTATCAACCTGATGCTTCAACTGTTTTCCCAAACACCGATATCAAAGGTGGAGTGGCAATTACCCTAAGAGATGAAAATAAAAACTTTGGTGAAATCGGTATTTTTACTGAATTCAACGAGCTAAATTCCATCAGGAATAAGGTTTGGTCCGGTAGTGAGCAAGCATCTCTATCGGAAATATGCATTGGTGCAGTTCCCTATCGATATACAGAATTGTTAAAAAGTGAACATCCAGAATGGATTGAATTAGCTGGGGAATCGTTTGATTTAAGAACAAATGCATTAGACAACTTACATGGAAAAATTTTCTTTGAAAACAAACCCAAAGAAATGGGATTTGTAAAAATCTATGGCCTATACAATAAGAAAAGAGCTGCTTTATGGATTGCTCAAAAATATGTAGATGGCCCAAACAATTTTGGAAAACATAAATTACTTATTTCAAAAGCAAATGGGGCTGGGTCATTTGGAGAAGCATTGTCAAGTATGATTTATGCTGAACCAAATTCTGGACACACCCAATCATTCATTTCTATTGGCTCTTTTGAAAACACTACAGAAGTCAGCAATGTTGAAAAATACATAAAAACTAAATTCGCAAGAGGCTTGTTAAGTATTCTTCGAATAACTCCAGATATGACTCCTTACAAGTGGAAATACGTCCCCCTCCAAGACTTCACTTCCAATTCCGACATCGACTGGTCCCAATCAATTTCAAATATTGATCAACAGCTTTATGCCAAATACGGTTTAGATGATAAAGAAAAAGAATTCATCGAAAACCACGTAAAGGAGATGGAATAACATGGCAATGCAAAATCCAGATATCAAGACAACAAAGCCTGTTGTCCCCATGATATATGCCTATACCACTCCTGGCATTTCTTATCACGATGGCTATATCAAAATCGGCTATACAGAGCAAACCGTTGAAGAACGCATTTATCAGCAAACCCATACGGCAGGCATCAAACCGCAGCTAGAATGGCAAGGTAATGCCATGTTTGAAGATGGCTCTGGCATAATTTTTAACGACAAGTTGTTTCACGCCTACTTGCGCAAAAAAGATGTCAAACAGCCCATGGATTTGGGTAATGAATACTTCAGCAAAGATGACAGAAATGAATGGTTCTTCATTACGCCAAATGAATCAAAATCCATGTTCTACGACTTCCGTTCTAGTCGAGGACTCATTGACGTAACGGAAGATATTGTCCCATACAATCTTCGCAAAGAACAGGACAAAGCTGTTTCAATGGCCTTGGATTACAGAAATTCTCATGACAAGGCGGAATTTCTTTGGAATGCAAAGCCTCGTTTCGGAAAGACTCTCGCCGTTTACGATTTAATGAAGCGTATGGGCGCGATGAACGTCCTGATTGTAACGAATAGACCTGCCATTGCCAACAGCTGGTATGAAGACTATGCAAAGTTTATTGGTCGTCAATCCGGATATTTCTTTGTAAGCGAAGTAGATGGAATCAAAAATAAAAGATTGGTGATTCCTTACAATGAGTACGCCACCGATAAAAAATCTCGTGTGCTGAAAAATAAAAAGGCCATGGGCCTTGTCTATTTTGCATCGTTGCAGGATTTGAAAGGCTCCATTTATTTCGGAGGCAAGTTCAATAAGCTAGAAGAAATCAAGAAAACCACCTGGGACTTGCTTGTCATCGATGAAGCCCACGAAGGCGTTGATACTTACAAGACTGATGTTGCCTTTGACCAAATCAAGCGTAACTTCACATTACATCTTTCCGGTACGCCTTTTAAGGCTCTCGCAAATAACAAGTTTGCTGACGGTGCTATTTTCAATTACACCTACGCCGACGAACAGAAAAACAAGCATAACTGGGATAATTCTTCAGAAGTTGAAAATCCCTATGCAACGCTTCCGACCTTAAATCTTTTCACCTATCAGATGTCCGAGATTGTTCGCGATGAACTTTCTCAGGGAATCGAGATAAATGGAGAAACCGAGGAATTTGCGTTTGACCTCAATGAGTTTTTCAAGGTTGAAAACGGAAGATTTGTTCACAATTCTTCTGTCGATAAGTTTTTAGATGTTCTTACCAAGCAAACAAAATTTCCGTTCTCTACGGAAGAACTTCGTGATGAACTTAAGCACACGTTCTGGCTTTTAGATCGAGTTGAAAGTGCTAAGGCTCTTTCGAAAAAACTCAAAGAACACCCTGTATTCAAGGATTATGAAATCGTCCTCGCTGCTGGTGACGGACGCATTGACGACGCTGAGGAAAATAAGAAATCCTTTGACAAGGTCAAAAAGGCAATCGCTGAACATGAGAAGACGATCACTTTGTCTGTTGGACAGCTGACTACAGGTATTACCATTCCTGAATGGACTGCTGTTTTGATGCTTAGTAATGTGAAGTCCCCGTCTCTTTATATGCAGGCGGCATTCCGTGCTCAGAATCCTTGCCTTTTTCATACGGGTACAGAATACAAACGCAAAGAAAATGCCTATGTATTTGACTTTGATCCTGCAAGAACTCTGATTATCTTTGAAGAATTTGCTAACGACCTTTCGCCGAATACATCGTCGGGGCGTGGCGATATTGAAACGAGAAAGCAGAATGTTCGCGAACTTCTAAACTTTTTCCCAGTCATTGGCGAAGATGAAAATGGCGAATTAATTGAACTGGATGCAGAAAAGGTTCTTACCATTCCTCGTAAGATTAAATCTGTGGAAGTTGTTCGCCGTGGGTTCATGAGTAATTTCTTGTTTCAGAACATCAGCAATATATTCTCTGCTCCAAAAGAAATCGTTGACTTAATCAACCAATTTGAACCTGTTGACGAGCCTAAGTCTAAAACGCCTGTTACATTGTCCAGTGAAGTCAAGAAGGATTTGTCCTTGGATGAAAATGGCGATGTCAACTTGTCTGATGATTATGTCATTGGTGTTGCTGCGGATATTTTTGGACCGAAACTTTATGATGTCCAAAAACAAGTAGATGATACAATTGACGAGGTAAAAGCGTCAGAAAAGCCAGACTCCTTAAATGATAAGTTGAAGGAGCTGGTCAAAAATACTGTCGTACAGAATGTCGTACAAAAGGCTCATGACAACTATGGCAATGGTATGACTAAATCTGTTACTCGTCAAGTAGAGAGTTCATTGAATTCCAAGGTAGATGCTATAGTAGATAAGACTATAGGTCAATTCAAGATCGAATCAAATGTTATTGAGCAAGAACGCGTTGTTGCAATGCAACAGCGTGATGTGACCGGAAAAACAACCGCAGAAATTGAAACTGAATTCAAGAAAAAGCAGGATGAAGCTCTCGCCAAGTTCAGAAATGAGATGGATTCTGCCATTAACGATTTTGCAAAGGATTCTGAAAGGGAAGCCGTTAAAACCGTTGAAACTAAAATCAAGGAACGTGAACGCGATTCTATTCAAGATGGAGTTAGGGATCATCTGAGAGGTTTCTCTCGTACAATCCCATCATTCCTTATGGCTTATGGTGATGATTCCGTCACACTGGCAACATTTGACCAGAAAATCCCCAACAATGTCTTTGTTGAAGTTACTAGTATCACGTTGGAACAGTTCCGATTCTTGAGAGACGGCGGCAAGTACAAAGATTCTGAAACCGGAGAAGAAAAGGAATTCAAGGGACAGCTCTTTGATTCCATCGTTTTTGACGACTCCGTGAAGGAATTCCTTGCGTTAAAGAAAAAGCTGGCCGATTACTTTGATGAAAAAAGTGTCGAAGATATTTTTGATTACATTCCTCCGCAAAAGACCAACCAGATTTTCACGCCGAAAGATGTTGTAAAGCGAATGGTTGATATGCTGGAAGAAGAGAATCCAGGATGTTTTGATGATAAGGATAAAACCTTTATAGACTTGTATATGAAATCAGGTCTCTACATTACAGAAATCGTTAAGAGACTTTATCAAAGTCAGAAAATGAAGGTTCAGTTCCCTGATGACAAGGAGCGCCTTAAGCATATCTTTGAAAAGCAGGTTTATGGTTTAGCTCCCACAGAAATTATCTATAAAATTGCGACCAGTTTCATTCTCGGTTTTGCGGACAATACCGATGACCTAAAGCATAATTTCAAGCAACTTGATGCTCTGCCATTCGCGAAGGAAGGTACCCTGCAGCAAAAATTGGATGAATTGTTTGGAACGTGATTGATTCCTTTCTCTTAAAAAGTGTAGATTACTAGATGTGAAAATTATTCAAAAAGTAGTCTAACGATGGAATACGTAGAAGATAATACTTTGATGTTCATGGATGTGGCTAAAGACGAGAAAGGTCGTGAGGCCATTGAATATGGATATGAAACTCAGGATGAATATAAAGACCACTTAATCAGGGTGGTATTTTTGCGAGACGAACAACGCGTTTTAGATTTGTTGTTGCTTGAGTTGATGGATAAATTTGAAATGTATATCGGAAATGATTTGATGACGACTATGGAAAATAGTAAAGTACCTAAAGCTTTAGAAATTTCCAGAGAATTTGCAAATAAGGCGGAAAAATCCAAAGAGGTTTTTGAAAAATTTATCAAACAGCTTGAAAATGCAGTTGCTTTTGGAAGTGATGTGCCCGAATTCTATTTGCAAATGCATAATCCGAGCGGAATCTGAAGGATGCAAAAAAGGCCCCCAGATGGGAGCCAGCTAGGATAACTAAATTGCAACCTTCTCTTACCACAAAGAGGTTGCATTGAGTCATCTTAACCGAGAGCAAAGATACAAAATTCTTG
>NZ_FRBE01000033.1 GCF_900142535.1 Fibrobacter sp. UWEL | reverse complement strand
TGAACAATAGACCAAGAAAAAGGCTTGACTACCTAACACCAAATGAGTATCTTTTGAAAAAGTTCAACATTATGCGTTAGCGATTAGAAATCGCCGTTTATATTTATTCAAAAAGAAGAAGGAAGAATGCGGATGAAAACACGTATGCAAAATCGAAAAGGATTTTCCCTTGTAGAAATCATGATTGTCATCGTGATTTTGGGTATTTTGGCCGCAGTGGCAGTCCCCAACATTGCCGGCAAAATCGAAGACACAAAACGCCGCGCAGACGCAATGAGCGCCATGGAGTTGGCCAATATTTTGGACAGAGCATTCAGCTCCGGTGTAATTATTTTCCCAAACAACACCAATTATAGCGTAAATGTTGATGGAAAAAGTGTGAATGCCGGAATTTCCGTCGCAGTCTTTGTCAACAAAAATGGAACAAACTACTATCGTGGCAGCGGCAGTGTTCTTGTAGATGGCGGCGACTGGAACACAGACAATGGGGTGGCCTATAAACGTATCCAAAGGCTTTTTGAAGACGCAGGCTTTACCAACGTCAAAGTTCGAGCCTCTGCTAAAAATGGTGGCTGGGAGTGTTTTGGGTCTGCTTTATTCGATAAAGGCGTTATCAAAATATTCTCCAGCAGCGAGCCAAGCAATTGTTCCACTACTACAGTAGGCGGAAACTACGAAATCGTTCTGCACAAGGCGCTTAACGGAGACAACCCCATTCAGCCCTATCTAACAGGACAATACGCCAACTAAGAAATTTACTTCCTGCCTTCGTGGTATTCCTCTTCGGTATTCACATTCCAAAGGTCGGTCTTGTTGGTAGAACCTTCGCGAATGCACTTTACGGTTTCCATGGCAGTGAGCATGCTGTGGTCCATGTTGTTGTACTTGTGCATACCATTGCGGCCCATAAGGAACAGGTTTTCAACAGGATCCAGGAATTCGCGGATCATATTGAATTCGCCATAAGTACCGAAGTAAGCGGGATAAGCCTTCTTAATATGGAACACCACAGAGTCGCGGACAGATTCCGGCTTTGCCACGTGAATCTTGTCCAATTCATCAATAGCGAACTTGATGAAGTCGGCATCGGGCATGGTCCACATTTCGTCACCTTCGTTGACGAAGTATTCCAGGCCAATCCACACCTTCGTAGGATCGCTAACAAGATACGGGCTCCAGTTGTTAAACACCTGGATACGGCCGAGCTTTACGTCGCTTTCCTGCACGTAGATCCAATTGTCAGCCACAAACTTCAGCTTGCTTTCGGGAGTGCTCGGTTTTGCAGGATTCTTGATTTCAAGTTTGTCCAGCAAAAGGCCCACGGTCATAAAGTCACGATAGACAAGGCCTTCGGAAACACGCTTCACTTCGGCAGGTACGGCGGCAGTTTCGCTATCCATAGCGGCTACCAGTTCCTTTACAGGCATGGTACTGAGGAAGTAATCGCAAGCGACAGTTTCGGTGTACTGGCCATGATTCACCACCACGCTCACTACGCGATTTCCTTCACGGTTCACTTTAACAACCTTGGCATTCATCTTGATTTCGCCGCCCATTTCCTGGATCTTCTGGGCAACAGTTTCCCAAAGCTGGCCGGGGCCAAATTTCGGATACAGGAACTGGCCAATCAAACTAGTTTCCGTATTCTTCTGACGGATGGCATCACCGGATTCTGCGGCAGGTTTCTTGCTTGCAAAAATCTGCTTCACAGCATGAATCACAGTCTTGGTAATGGAAAGACCCTTGATACGCTGACCACCCCATTCCGGGCTGATCTTGTTGCAGGGAACACCCCACAGTTTTTCGGTATAGTCCCTAAAGAAAGTGCGGTAAAGCTCCACGCCGAAACGGTTGATCATGAAATCTTCAAGACTCTTTTCTTCGCGGGCCGGCAAAATCTGAACTTTCAGATAGCTCATGCCGATCTTGAACATGCGCCAGAGACCAAGCCCACGAATTGTTGAACCGTTCAGACTTACGGGGTAGTCAAAAAGCTTGCGGAGGAAGAGGATGCGGCTCAAGCGGCTACGGCAGAGAATCACGAAGTCGTCCTTCTCCGGATCAGGGCCGCCATCTACAACAGGAACCTTACGACCAATGGCAATATCATCGCGGCTTGGCGCACCCTGCAACGGTAAAATTCCCTGCCACCAGTCCATTACGGCATCGCTCTTGCTAAAGAATCGATGGCCGCCAATGTCCATACGGTTGCCGTTATAGCGAGCAGTGCGTGAAATACCGCCAATCACATCTTCCGCTTCAAAGATTACAGGCTTTACATCTGTGGTGCGGAGCAGTTCCAATGCAGCAGTCAAACCTGCAGGACCTGCGCCAGCAATTACAGCGATCTTCTTATTTTCAGCAACCATGTTAATACTTCTTCTCCCGGAACAAAATCAGCTTGCGCCCACCAAAATTCCACATCAATACGACAACAGCGGCAACCATCTTGGAAAGCATTTCCTGCAGGCCGAAATAGTCCACCATCAAGATCATCAAAAGTTCATTTAATCCAACGCCCGCAAAGCCCACCGCAGCAAAAACAGCAAACTCCGCAGTCTTCTTCTTTTCCAGCTTACGTTCGCAGGCCGTAAAGACCCACCCCACGCTTAAAGCGTAATTCAACACAAGTCCTGCAATAAGACCTACAAGATTTGCCAGCAGATAATGCCACTCAAAAACATAGAGGCAAAGGGCGAACAGTCCGAAATCCACCAAAAAGGCGAGGCCACCCGTAAACAGGTAGCGCATAAACTGCCCTAGTAGAGTTCTACGGGGAATTTTCGCACGGATTATTTGAATAAGATTCATACGATAAAGATAGTATAACCAGCCTCTTTTTTGTAACATCACGTTTACATTTACTACATTCCCATGTATGGGTAACAGAAATTTTAACAGAATAATCGCTCTAACAACAAAAATAGTCGCTATAGCAATTTGTCTAATCTTTATTGCAGAACATTATTTTTTCGAAATCACCCCAACATCTGTATCCCCGACATTCGTGCTATCTTTCATCGTACTCATTGCGCTAAATTGGTACTCAAAAGAATACCAAAAGAAGGGATATTTTACAATATTTCACATACCAATTGTCATCATCCTTCTTTTTTTTGTTGTTCACTTTAGATCCGGAATAGTTTGGGCATTAAACACATTTCCACTTCGAGATGCAAATACGGTCCTACTAACATTAGAGGAACCCTTTGACGACTTTGCATACTTGATGATAAAACAGTATTTAAAAGCCACAATTCCACAAGCGCTTGTAATATCAGTAATTATCACAGTTTTTTTATACACAGTTTTAAATAATACAAAAAAAAGATTATTCGCCATAGGAGTCTACTTCGCAGCAACAATAGCACTGTTCATCAGCGATATACCCATACCAGACTACATCCATATTCTAAATAACGAGCCCCAAAAAAACGCTTCTTATTCAAAATTTTTTGTAGAGAACTACGTCAATCCAGATTCTGTTAAAATTACCGCGCCAGACAAAAAGAGAAATCTAATTCTTATATACATAGAATCAATGGAAACAACATTCACAGACAAAGAACATGGCGGTAATCAAGAAAAAAATCTCATTCCTGAAATTACAGAATTGGCATTACATAACTTAAATTTCGGTAAAGACGGGAACCTTATTGGCGGAGGAATAGACGCACGCGGTTCGAATTCAACCTTTGCGTCAATACACTCACGTACACTAGGAATACCGTTTATTATCAATTATGAAAAAACCCCAGTACTTCACCATTACAAAAGCCTGTATAAAATACTAAACGAAAATGGTTATAAGCAAATTTTCTTCCAGGGAAATGGAGGCCTTTACAAAGAATTCCAAAGTTTTGTTATAGACCAAAAGGTTGATGAAGCCTATGGCCCTGAAGACTTGATACAACGTCTAAACTTGAAAGAAAGAAATCTCCCTAATGGAAAAACTGTTCCGGATAAGGATACGTTCAAATTCGCCAATCAAATTCTTGACACCATATCAGAACCATTTTCTTTAACGTTCTTCACCATAGACACCCATGCTCCGCAAGGAATGTACGATCCCAACTGCATTATAAGTGACAACAATAATAAAGACGAACATTTAAAAGCATCTATACGCTGTGCTTCCAAAGAACTTGGTAAATTTATAACAGCTTTAAAAACAAAAAAATTTTACGAAAACACTTCTATTATCATTTTTGGAGACCACCTCTTTATGGGGACCAGATTAGTAAATGAGTTTCCCCACAGAAAATGGATTGATATTTTTTTGAACGCACCAAAGGTCCCCATATCCGAGAATCGACTTTTTTCAGACATAGACATGTTTCCAACAATGCTTAGTTCATTGAATTTTGAGATTGATGGTAGTAGTCTCGGTTTTGGGACAGACCTTTTCAGTGATAAACAAACTCTATTAGAGAGCATCGGACTAGATTCTCTTAATAAAGAGATTGAGACAATACCAAACCATCTTGTATACGAGAGCTATCAACTCCGAAAAAGACAAAAATAAAAGAAGAGTTTAGCGCATGAGCAATTATTTAATTCATTTCATTCTATCTCTGTTTTTTGCAGAAAGTCTACTTTTTTTATTCAGACATCGGCTGAGCCCACTTTATCTAACATTAGGACTTTTGATTGTCCCGGCAACATCGTACGCTCTTTTCTACAATTTTAACCTGGGTTTAATCCAAAGCAATCTCGTTTATGCCATTGGTTACGCAGGGGCTTTATGGGCTGTCTTTTCCTTTTTTTTATTAACATCTTTCCATAGAGATCACATTCATGACAATCAAAAATTCGTCATTATCAAGGAAATTATCCTTCTTTTTATCCAGTGTATTTTGATAGTGTTATTCTTTATAGTTCCCTGGGCTATAGACACATTTCCTCTATCAAATCCCGAAGCCGTTCTTTTCACATTGTTTTCGCCCATAACCGGGGCTAATAATTTTATAGTAGACACCTTCAAAGAAAAAGTTATAACTTCATCTTTGACAACATTCTTCAGTTTATTAGCAATACAACAAATAATTTCACAAAGTTTATTCAAATTCAAAATATCTGGATCATTTCACAAAGGTCCGCTATCTTTTCATTTATCATCAGATAAAAACAGAAAAATGAGTTTCTTTCATGTAACTAAGTTGACATCTTTTTTGTTATTTGGCGTCGTGTTTATAAACCTTTTGCTTTTACCATGTATAATAAAAAACGCCCCATTTGAAGCCTTATTTGGCTCAAAGATAGACTCAACTTTATACAAAAAGCATTTTGAAGACCCTAAAGAAGCAATATCATTAGCTCAAAAAAACCTTATTGTCATTTTTTTAGAATCCATGACAAACAATTTTTCCAAATACACTCCGGAATTAAATTCTTGGAAAGAAAAAGGGATTTCATTCAATCCAGGAGGAACAAGTGTCTCTGGAACCAGTTGGACAATTGCAGGAATTACATCAGCATTATGCGGAATACCATTAAACATGCCTCTAACAGATGAGGAATACACAGGGAAATTACCAACCTACCTCCCCAATGCAATTTGCATAATGGATTTAATGAAAAATGCAAGATACAATCAGCTCTCAATTCAAGGGTCTAGCGCAAACTTTACACAAATTAGAGATTTTTGGACAGCACACGGAAATGTAGAGATTAGAGACAATCTGCATTATGAAAGAACAAAAGAAATCCCACCCAATTATAATGTCTTTTGGGGAATGGAAGACAAAAAAACATTAGCCTTCGCACAACAATCCCTTGACTCGTTAGCTAAATTGTCCAACCCATTTGCCTTATATATTTCTACGATTGACACCCATCAACCAGATGGATACCTAGACAGTTCATGCCAACATAACGAAGAAAATCAATACAAGAACGTTCTGCGATGTTCTTCATCCATGATAGGTGAATTCCTATCTTGGATACAAAAGCAATCATGGTTTGAGAATACAGTTGTTGCCGTTGTCGGAGACCACATCATTCAAGGACTAGCAGCAAAAGCAGGATTACCTCAAAATGAGGAACTCTACACAACTGCTTTTTTCATCAATTCCGGTTTTGAAAACAAAAACAGCCAACGGAGCTTTTCAAATCTTGATTACGCCCCATCCATACTTGAAGCTTTAGGATGGGAATTACCCCATCACGGCTTTGGCTTAGGCCGTTCGTTATTTTCCAACGAAAAAACAATGCTCGAAATCTACGGTTTGGACAGTCTAAACACACTTCTTAGACAAAGAAGCATCCAATATGATCACTTTCTATATGGGAATTAACCCTTCCTGTTCTGACGCATAGTCTCTCGACTTTTATTATATTACCATAATATGGCCACAGCTATTGAATTCGAGAATATCAGCAAGCAGTACCGATTGGGATTAGTCTCCACCGGCACCTTGAGCCACGACCTCAATCGATTCTGGCAGACCAAGATTTTGCGCCGCGAAGACCCCTACCTAAAAGTAGGCGAAACTAACGACCGCGCCAGCAAAGGTGACAGCGACTACGTTTGGGCACTGAAGGACATCAACTTCAAAATTGAGCAAGGCGACGTAGTAGGCATCATCGGCCGTAACGGCGCCGGCAAGAGCACCCTGCTTAAGCTGCTCTCCCGCGTTACCGCCCCCACCACAGGCATTATCCGCGCCAAGGGACGCATCGCAAGCCTCCTCGAAGTAGGCACCGGTTTCCACCCCGAAATGACCGGCCGCGAGAACATCTACATGAACGGAGCCATCATGGGCATGACCCGCTCCGAAATCACACGCAAGCTGGATGAAATCGTTGACTTCAGCGGCTGCGAACGTTACTTGGACACCCCAGTCAAACGCTACTCCAGCGGCATGACCGTGCGTTTAGGCTTCGCCATCGCCGCCCACCTGGAACCCGAAATCCTCGTAGTAGACGAAGTCCTTGCCGTAGGCGACGCCGAATTCCAAAAGAAAGCCATCGGCAAAATGCAGGATGTGAGCAAAGGCGAAGGAAGAACCGTGCTGTTTGTCAGTCATAATATGGGGGCAGTGAAGAATCTTTGTAAGACAGGGATTTTGATGGATCAAGGACAAATAGCATACTGCGGGAACATTGAAGATACCATCGAAAAATACCTTAATAGCGGGGAAGCTGCAAATGTTTCCAATCGTTTCGCAAATAAACCAGCCCCGGTTTCTTACATAAAAAAGCTGCGATTCGTAGATAAGGACAATCGTGAGGTTG
The DNA here is from genome assembly GCF_900142535.1 of Fibrobacter sp. UWEL. Lineage (NCBI taxonomy): Bacteria > Pseudomonadati > Fibrobacterota > Fibrobacteria > Fibrobacterales > Fibrobacteraceae > Fibrobacter > Fibrobacter sp. UWEL. The sequence continues at coordinate 11,113 of NZ_FRBE01000033.1, read as the reverse complement.
ATAAAATCTTATCGGGCGAGCCGCTTGATATTGTTGTAGATTTCTGTTGTCCAGGAAAATCTAATGCGGACATCAATATAGGGATATATAAACAATCTGGAGAACAAATATCTCGATTAAGCACAGAATACACGCCGGTAGAGCTACCCCCAGGAAATGAGCACCAAATTTCTTTTTCAATAAAAAGGCTTTGTTTAAACGAAGGAAATTATTTCTTCAATATATCCTTATGGATTAATAAGCAGACTGCAGATTGGCTCCAATACCCAATTACCCTTAATGTAGTAAACGGTGACTTTTATAAAAATGGAAAAAATCCTAGTAGTAAAGACGGACTTATTCTGACGGAGTACACATGCAAAAGTCTGCAAGAAACATTTCATCAATAGTAAATAACGATTATTGCGTTTCATGCGGAGCATGCGCCCAAGTGTGCGAGAAAAAAGCCATCCGATACGTATTCAAAGATGGACTTTTTACGCCAACAATAGACGCCGCCAAATGCATTAACTGTTCTGCGTGCACAAAAGTGTGTCCTAGCAACGAAATCGATATTCCATCAACGTATGGGACTCTTGATTTAGAATTTAAGCAATCTCCTACATGCTTTTCAGCCTATTCAAATAACGAAACTATTAGACAGCATTCTGCAAGTGGGGGCGTGGCAACAACCGTTGTCAATGGACTCCTACAAAAAAAAGAATACCGCAAAGCATATTTACTTGAATACAACAACTTTCAGGGGCATGCAAATCTCAAAGCAATCACACACGCACAAGATGTTTTTAAATCGGCAAAATCTAAGTATATTCCCGCGTCAATCGGGTGTGTTATTGATGATATAAAGAAAAATAATATCAATGATTCTATAGTTGTAGGAACCCCGTGCCAAATCCTTGCAATAAAAAGATCTTTAAAGCATTACAAAAACAACAATTGTCACATTTTATTCATAGGCCTATTCTGCGATAAAACACTTAATTACAACATCTATTCCTACTATGAGAGCGCCTATGGAAAATATGTTTCCTTCAACTTTAAAAACAAACAAGCTGGAGGTTGGCCAGGGAATACGTTAATTGAAACAAAAGACGGGTGTAAGCAAATTGACAAATCTGTAAGGATGTCCCTAAAGCCCTATTTTCAGTTAAATAGATGCCGATACTGCTTTGACAAACTAAATCAGCTTTCTGACATTTCAATTGGAGATTGCTATCTTCCTCATTTGGAAGACCCAAAGGGGATTTCAAGCGTAATCATCCGAACAGAACTAGGATCTCAAGCTATAGAAAGTGTACAGTCAGAGCTCACCTTGCTACCATCATCCTTTGTTGACATAGCAAAGTCACAAGACATCAACCACCGAAAAATCAATTTGAAAAGGAATTGCACAACGAACAGCGTGTACAAATCAATTCCTGCAAATGTAACGGACGGAATCTTTCTTGATTTCGAGCAAGAGGCGAGTGACTATTCAAAAATTTTAGCAGGAAAGAAGGTCTCATCAAAAACGGGTTTTTGGATTTTTAAAGTAAAAAAAAGATTCTTCGAATCTAAAGTCCCTCATATTCTCAAACGACTTTTACACTTCATTTGGTACCCAGACCACGGATATTATGTGTTTATATCCGGAGCAGGATTTGTAAACAAGGGCGACCATTTAATGAGGGATGCCGTGATTGACCAAATTAGACAAAACAAGCCTAACGCAACAATTACCGTGCCAGAGTGGGTGTTTTATGAGGATCCATCCTACTGCATAAAAAATAAAATTCTGCCCTTACAGCCAGCTCAATACGCCTTTGTACGAAAAATAAAGCGCTACATCTATAGAAACATATTCAACCGTAATATTTGTATATATCCAGAACAAATTGATTTATTCTTAGACGATAGTGGATTCAAGTATTCCGATCAATTCAAAGTTGACAAGGCAACAATTGCTTATCAAAAGCAATTTTTCAAACAATTCACGAAAAAGAATCTACGAGTCTTTTTTTTGCCACAAGCTTATGGTCCATTTAATGAACCAGAATCAAAAGAACTGATTAAATCCGTTTATGAGTTTGCGAACGTTATTTATGCAAGGGAGCAAACATCTTATGATTACCTTTTAAAGGAATTTTCTACTTCAAACAAAATCAAGATTGCACCAGATTTCACAGCATTGTGTCAACCAGCAAGCCAACCCCATGTCCATTTAAAACCAAAGAGCTATGTCGTCATCATTCCTAACGCCCGCATGATTACCCATACACGCCATGACATCTCTACAAACTACTTGTATTTCATCAATAAAATCATTGCTTATCTTCTTAAACAAGGAGAAAAAGTTGTCCTTCTCAATCATGAAGGGGTTGATGATGAAAAATTAATCCGGGAAATAAACAATTCTTTCGCTAACGCATTAACAGCAATCACGAATCTAGATGGAATAAACGTCAAAGCCGTAATTAAAGAATCAAAGCTAACTATTTCCAGCCGATTCCATGGCGTCGTTAGTGGTTTGACAGAAGGGGCCCCAACCCTTTGTACCTCCTGGAGCCATAAATACGAGGAATTATTGAAGGAACATCAATGTGAAAACAATATGTTAAACATTAATGATTTAAATTCTTCGATAACCACAATAGAACAGGCCTTAAATAATCCCGCCCTATACTCCTCAAAAAACGGATGCAATGATTCGCTGAAAAGAAAAATCATTAATATGTGGAATGAAATTTGGGAAAATTTATAAGACTGACGTATATGAACTTGAAAATACTTTACATTCTATCCGGATCAGATTTCGCAGGATCAACCCTGTCGTTTCTGACTATTGCCGAGAATGTAAAAAAAAGAGGGGATAATCCTTTTGTTATTCTCCCTAACCACAACATTGACTTAGAAATAATCCTACGTTCAAGACAAATTCCATATTTTATAGCACCGGTACATTTTTTTTGCTATCCTCAAAAATTTCGTGGCTTTTGGTTCCTCTTTGACATAAGAGATATCATTGTAAATGAAATACGATCTTTTCTTGCAATAAAAAAAATTGTATCAGAAATAAAACCCGATATCATACATACAAACGTAGGCCCAGTTAGCATTGGCCATTTCATTTCGAAATACTTTAAATTACCCCATATATGGCACATTAGAGAATACGGCGATTTAGACTTTAATTTACATCCGTTTCCTAACAAGAGATTCTTCCATCATTGTTTATCACAAGACTACCCAATCGCAATAACAAAAGATATATTCAACTACAATCAATTAACAAACAATAAAAAAGCATCCATTGTATACAACGGTGTTCGTTCGCAAGATGAAATATGTTTCAACGAAAACAAAGAACATTTTTTTCTTTGCGCAAGTCGTGTTAGTCCAGAAAAAGGACATAAAACAGTAATCAAAGCCTTTTCTGTGTTTTCTAAAGATTACGACGATTACAGATTAGTCATTTTAGGCGAAGGCTCTAGAGAATATCAAGAAGAGTTACTTGAGTTCACCCGCACATTACATTGCGAGTCAAAAGTTGAATTCAAAGGATTCATTTCTAATGTTTCTGACTATATGAAAAAGGCTACAGCCCTAATCGTTGCTTCTCCTGCGGAAGGCTTTGGAAGAATGACCGCAGAAGCAATTTTTGCAGGATGTATCGTTTTAGGAAAGAATTCCGGAGGGACAAAGGAAATCCTTGAGGAAGCTGGTGGATTTCTATTTAATTCTGAGCTAGAATTATTAGAATCAATGAAAAAAGTTATTCAATTAAAGACGTGTGAATACCAAAACTTCATTCAAAATGCACAAGGAATAGCCAAAAAACTATATTCTACAGAGAATTGCATAGATATGATATACACCGTTTATAGAAAAGCGTTAGATAATTCTCATGGATAAGCCTTTCATTATCGCCTACTACCTTCCCCAATTTCATCCCATTCCAGAAAACGACGAATGGTGGGGCAAGGGCTTTACCGAATGGACAAATGTTGCAAAAGCAAAGCCGCTATTCAGAGGACATTACCAACCAAAGATTCCTGCTGACTTAGGCTTTTATGACTTACGAGTTCCCGAAGTTCGCGAACAGCAAGCTGAACTAGCTCGAGAAGCCGGAGTTGACGGTTTTTGCTATTGGCACTATTGGTTCGGCAATGGAAAAGAGTTGCTTGAACGCCCTTTTAAAGAGGTTGTTGAATCGGGAAAACCTAATTTTCCATTCTGCCTTGGTTGGGCAAATGAAAGCTGGGAATCCAAGATTTGGAACGCCGAGGGACACAAAACAAAACAAATTCTCATAGAACAGCAGTATCCTGGAGAAAAGGACTCAACAAACCATTTCTACTCACTGATAAATGCATTCAAAGATCCTAGATATATAAGGATTCAAGGAGCTCCACTATTCCTTATTTACAAGCCAGAGTTGCATCCTGATATAAAAAAATTCATGGACACCTGGAACCTTCTGATCCGCAAAGAAGGCATTGCGGAGCACTTTTTCTTTGTAGGAACATGCTCAGACACAACATACGATTCAATACTAAGAATGGGATTCAACGCACAAACAGTCCATCTAGGTGAAAGAATGAGAGCGGCTTACAAAGACCGATCCGTATTTTACCGTAAAATTCACGACTTCTTTAGGACTCTTTTTCACAGGCCCTTAATCATTTCATACAAACAATGCATAAAACACCTATGGAACCCCTCTATTGACCGAAAAGAATCAACCATTCCCACACTTTTGTCAAATTGGGACCACTCCCCACGAAGTAAAAATCAAGCTTTAGTCATACACGATTGCACTCCAGAGCTATTCGAAAAACATTGCAACGAAATTTTTTCAAATATAGCTAACAAAAAAAACAAACTACTTTTTTTGAAATCTTGGAACGAATGGGGCGAGGGAAACTATATGGAGCCAGATTTAAAATTTGGCAAAGCCCGTATCAAAGCACTTAAAAAAGCCAAAATCAACAGTTTCGAAAAATAGCTTTTATGATACATTCACAAGTTCCATTAGTATCCGTCATCATCCCAGTCTACAACGCAGACAAATACCTAGATAGATGTTTATCTAGCATCATCACGCAGACTTACACATCAATAGAAATCATTCTTATCGATGACGGTTCTAAGGATAACAGCGCAAGCATTTGCGACAGCTATGCAGCCAAAGACAACCGCATTACAGTCATCCATAAAGAAAATGAAGGTCAGTCTGTCGCAAGAAACATCGGCACAGACACGTCAACAGGGGAATACATTCTTTATGTTGATGCAGATGATGAAATTCCTCAAAATGCAATAAGTCTATTTATTGAGAAACTGAACGAACATCCGCAAGCAGAAATGGTTGTCGGAGAAATCAAATCTATACCAAACGACCCAACAAGATACTCTGCAAACTATTACAAGCGTTTCGACTACATAGACAACAATTTATGGGTTAGAGAACATTTCTACCGATTCAAAAATAGACTTGCAACAAATCCGGTTAACAAGCTCATAAAAAGATCCTTTATCACACAAAATCAATTGAATTTCAAACCTGGAATTATTCATGAAGACGAGCTATGGATGTTCCATATTTCACAAAGATTAAGTAGATTAGCGTTTGTCCACGAAGCAACTTATCTTCGCTATATCAACCCAAATTCAATCATGACGGGAAGCAGTGATTTAAAAAAGAGTAAAGCATGGGGTATTATTTTAAAAGAAATATTCAACCATTTCTCTGAACCCGCGTGGAAAGAACAATATTTCGCCTATACAAAGCAGTGGATGAATTTCTATAACCCACACAATAAGTTTGCGGAATACGAAGATGTATGGGAAAAAATCGTTGAAATGGCTATAAAAAAACGCCTTTTCTTCTTCATAGTCCTTATGATTTGCTACAAAAAAAGCTATCCTATTTTGCAGGGACACGGAATCGGTTTTATTATTTGGGCAACTTCTAAAATAGTATACAAACAGGCCGTTTAATATATGAAGACAAAATTTCTCTACACTCTAGTAAGTAGCGAGAATGATTGCTATTTAGAGCAAGCGTTTCTTTCTATGGCCTCATTAAAGTACAATAATCCCGAGGCCAAAATTATTTTGCTTGTTGATCAAGTAACAAATTCGTCTTTTCACGACAATCGAAAAAAGTTATTGTCGTACGTAGATGAACTGAAGGTCATTGATGTTGATAGAGAATCAAGTGCTTTTTTTAGATCAAGGTTTATAAAAACAAATGCAAGAAATCTCGTTGAAGGAGACTTTCTATACATTGACTCAGACACAATAATCACAAAGTCCCTTAACGACATTGATCAATGTCAATATGAAATTGCAGCATGCCAGGATTCCCACGTTCCATTCAATCTAAATCCCTACAAAGCCACATGTAAAAAGCACGCTGAGTTACTAAACTGGGATTTAAATGACGATGTCACTTACTTTAATTCCGGTGTAATTTATGTAAAAGACACCCAGAACACACGCGATTTTTACAAACTTTGGCACAAAGAGTGGCTTTCAGGAACAAAGTCTAAAGTCTTTATGGACCAACCTTCATTCGCAAAGGCTAATCACATAATGGGTGATTCAATTAGGATGCTTGACGATATATGGAATTGCGAATTGAAATACGGCATGCAGTTTTTAAAAGATGCCAAGATAGTTCATTACTTATGCAGCAACAAAAACATCCATAGCATCAACAACGTCTTTTTGCTAAACGACCAGAATTATTTTGAGAGCATCAAGAAAAACTGCTCAATAACAGACAACATCAAACAATTATTTACCGACCCGTTCAAAGGAATCGTTTCTGGAACAACATTAATAAACAATTCTGTTTATTCCGATTCCATCGTGTGGTATCTTTTAAACAATCGCGGATCAATCATCTACAATATCGTAAATACATTATTTAAATTTCTTTTTGCATTAAGGCGCTTTTTCTTCAAAACTTATCAATAGTAACATAAAATTTTATGTACAACTACCTCATCGTTGGCGCAGGCCTTTTCGGAGCTACTTTTGCAAATCTTGTCAAAGCCGCGGGCAAGAGCGTTCTTGTTATTGACAAGCGCAATCATATTGCCGGAAACTGCTATACCGAAAACGTTGAAGGCATCAACGTCCATAAGTACGGCGCTCATATTTTCCATACCTCAAATAAAAATGTATGGAACTACGTAAACTCATTTGTCGCGTTCAACCGCTACACAAATTCGCCCATAGCAAAGTTCAAGGACAAACTGTACAACCTTCCCTTCAACATGAATACGTTCAACCAGTTGTGGGGAGTACAGACGCCTGCAGAGGCTATGGCAAAGATTGAAGAACAGCGCCATCAAGCGAACATCACTGAGCCAAAGAATCTCGAAGAACAGGCACGGGCTCTAGTTGGCGGTGACATTTATGAAGCCCTGATTAAGGAATACACAGAAAAGCAATGGGGACGCAAGTGCGCTGAACTGCCTGCATCCATCATCAAAAGGCTTCCGGTTCGCTTTACTTTTGACAACAACTACTTTAACGATCTCTACCAGGGAATTCCCTGCGGAGGCTACACAGCACTCGTAGAAAAGATGTTGGAAGGAATCGAAGTTCGGTTGAATACGGATTTCATCACAAGTCGCAACGATTTAAAATCCGTAGCGGACAAGATTATTTACACTGGCCCTATCGACGAATTCTTTAATCACCTGTTTGGCAAACTTGAATATCGTTCCCTGAGATTTGAAACAGAAACATTGGACATTCCCAATTACCAGGGAAACGCCGTAGTGAATTATATTGATAGCAAGTATCCATTCACACGCATTATCGAGCATAAGCATTTTGAATTCGGAAGCCAACCAAAAACCGTAATCACTCGAGAATACCCTGATTCATGGGCGCTAGGCAAGGAACGTTTCTACACTGTCAACGACGAACGCAACAGCAACCTTTATACAAAGTACAAAGCACTGGCAGAACAACAGAGCAAATATGTTTTTGGCGGTCGTCTTGCTGAATACAAATACTACGACATGGATGATGTAATAGAGAGTGCGATGAATCTTGCAAAAAAGGAACTAGCAAATGGCTAATAAAGTTCTTTCTGTCGTCGTACCCACCTACAACATGGAAGCATACCTTCCCCGTTGTCTAGACTCCGTGACTCGAGAAGACGTTCCGGACACATTAGAGGTAATCGTCGTCAACGACGGCAGCAAGGATCGTTCCCTAGAAATCGCGAAAGAGTACCAAGTTAAGCGCCCCGACATCATCCAGATTATCGACAAACCTAATGGCCATTATGGATCCTGCATTAATGCAGCACTGAAGGCTGCTACTGGAAAATACTTCCGCCCCTTGGATGCAGACGATTGGTTTGACACAGAGTCCCTCGTTCAAATGATTTCTCGACTAGAAACCACGAATGCCGACATGCTAATCACCCCTTTCAAGGTTTTTACGAAAGATGAAATCTTTACCATAAAGTCCGAGCACTTGATTCCCAACCAAGTACACACAGATCTCCAAACGCTAAATGCCAAAGATATGAGATTCTTCGCAATGCACGGAATCACGTATAAGACAGACGTTCTCAAACAATCAGATTATCGTCAAACAGAAGGAATCTGCTATACGGATATGGAATACGTTCTTTATCCTCAGGACCATGTAAAATCTTTTGAGTGTTTCAACGAAGCCCTCTACATGTATGACATGAATCGTGAAGGTCAATCAATGGATCCCTATGTATTCCAAAAAGGAGCTTTGCAATTCTACAAAATTTTCAAACGCTATCTTGAGAACAGGTCTAGCATACCGAAGCATTTCTTCACAAAGCTTCTCGATTTTCTGCATCCATTCTACTTCCAAATCATTTTCTCAAAAACAAAAGAAAATGATTTGTATTTGAATAAAATCGATAAGGAACTCATCCGTATAAATAAAGAAATCACAAAGAATCTAGACAAAAGACTTTTTCATCTTTTAACCCTATGGCGTTCAACCAAAATCCATCCTTGGATTCTAGAAAGTATGAAAAAATCATTAACACACCGGTGATTAGCGGTCGCCAATCAATCCTGGCATAAGGCGACGATAAGCCGAGTATAAGAACGGGAATCGAATAAAAACAGCAAGGATATAATCCGTAAAGAATCGATTCTTTGATAACTTAAAAAAAGACTCGCAATCATTTCTGCAGGAATCAAGTATTTCAGAACTCAACAATATGTTTTTTGAAATATATTTTTCACCCCACCAACAAAAGAGTCCATGCATCATCAAAGGCCTATAGAAAAGATTCGCTATATCATTTTCATTCTTTGCTAGAAAATACTCAAGTGAAAGACGGAAAGCCTTTAAAGCATCAAGATTTTTTTCATTAAATCGATGAACGGTTGTACTCGATGGATTCTTTCTATATGCATATAAAGTACAATCGACAAAAACAGTCTTCATTGATTGATCAAAAAGACGGAACATGCTTGCGGCGTCTTCATACACCATCCCCTCTTCAAAACGAAAGTTTGGGAATGCCGAAAACCTATACATTTTATTCCAACAAGAAACTACTGGAATCGAATCCGTTAGCTTAAGCGATGAATACTTCGAAAAGATTTCCTGTTTTTCAGCATTACGTACACCATACGGACACATTTTATTGGCGACAAAGTTTACTTCTTTATTAAAGGAAGAAACATCGCAGCACGCAATATCGCAGTCAAGCAACAGGCAGGTTTCCACTAGAACTTTTACAAAAAAAGGAGATACGATATCATCGCTATCTACAAAACAAAAGAACTCTCCATTCGATATAGATAAGCCCAAATTTCTCGCAGAGGCTTGTCCCGCATTATCCTTGTGAATTACACGAATTCGACGATCCTGACTCGCATACCGATCACAAATTAAGCCGCTACTATCACAAGAACCATCATCAATAAGTAAAATTTCAAGATTCCTGTATTTTTGCATAACAATGGAATCAAGACATTCCTTCAAAAAACATTCCACATTATACACGGGAACAATTACAGAAACCAAAGGCTCAGAACAGCTCATTTCAAGCCTGCCCTCAAAGAAACAAATTTTTCGACTGCTTTAGTCCCCATCTTCTTCATAGTGTACAAAAAGCCTTCATATCTACAGTGAAAGTAGATTGCCGCAGCAGTAGCCAAGACCTCTCCGAGGCGTTCCCCAAACCTTTTGCAAAGATCAATTCTCAAACGAACATGTTCCTGCTGAGCTTTCGTATACCATGACCCATTAAAATGATGGATACTATATGTATTTGGAGTAGCCCCTATTTCAAGGGTACGAGTATTCTTAGGACTAAAATAGTCCATAGGCAGCAAACATATTCTTCCCTCAGCACAATCAAATTCAGATATAGATTGAATGTCCTGCACTCTGTATTTTGCAAAAATTTGATTCATGGCATAAGGGAGAATCAACATATCTAATTCACCATTTGGCTTTATAAACTGGCGACACTGATAAAAATCTAAACAAGCCTTAATAATCGAATTACCTTTTTCACATCCCATGGTTGCAGCTTCAATTGTATTTGAAGCGTCTATCATATCAAAGAAATGTTCTCGTCCAAAGAAATAGGGTAAATCAAGCAAGTCATCAAACGACTTCAGAACCTCCACGTCGCTATCGAGATAAATGCCACCATAGTTATAAAGAGCGTATAAACGAATATAATCTGCAGCAAAAGCCCATTTCTTCGCTTCGCAGGCTTGCTCAACCCAAAGGACTGAATGTATGTCAAAGGATTCCGTATTCCAAATTTTTATTTCATAGTCTGGTAGTTTTTCTTTCCAGCTCTGAATGCAGTGTTGAACAAGCTCCGGATACGGATCTTTGCTAAGCCAACAGAAATGAATAATCTTAGGAATTGACATGTTTATTTTGTCGTTTCTGAATCCATTTTATTAGATAATATAAAAAAACACCTCCAACCAATGCAAAAGCCATTCGTGCACCAGGAATCAAATTGGAGGGCAAATTCTGAGACCAAAAACGGCTCTTCATCAACATGTGTGGGTGGCTTCGCCACCCTTTTTTGTTGACTTTCGCCTAAATTAAACAAAAAATGGGCTATTTTCTAAAATTTAAT
>NZ_FRBE01000032.1 GCF_900142535.1 Fibrobacter sp. UWEL | reverse complement strand
CCGCACCATCAATTTAGCCAAAGGATTTTTTTCATGATCGCCAGAAGGCTTTATTTGAACTCCCCAGCATAGCTGGGGGTTTTCGTTTTATCCAAGAAAAGCCTCCGCATCTGCGGAGGCTCATTCCTTTTAACTAAGTCCCAGACGTTCCTTAGCAATCTTCTTACCAGTCTGGAAATCGCTCTTACCGGAACCCAGCTTGGGAAGGTCATCCACCTTAATCACATAGGCAGGCACCATCAGAGGCGGCAAGCCCACCTGACGGATACGTTCCTTGGCCTCGTCTTCCGTAATGTCCCCCGCAAACAAGAGGGCAATCTTTTCGCCCTTGGCGCCATCGGGAACAGGCACGGTAAAGTGGTCCACGCCATCAAAGTAATTGGTTTCAGAAATCTTGAAGTCCACAGAACCCAGGGAAACCATTTCGCCACCAATCTTTGCGAATCGGCTGTAACGGTCCACAATAGTCAAGTAGCCATCTTCATCCACATGGCCCTTGTCGCCGGTCTTGTACCAGCGTTTGCCATTGATGACAGCAATCGCCTGATCAGTTCTCTCGGGATCCTTCAGGTAGCCCTTCATAATCTGGGCACCGCCTGCAAGAATCAAGCCATCTTCACCGATGGGCAATTCCTCCATGGTGTCAGGATCCACAATACGGAACTGGGTACCCGGCAGCGGTGCACCCACAGTACCAGGCTTATTTCCCTGCAGCACCGTCTTCCAGTCATCCATCAGGACGTCCTTAGTATTCACTGCAGAAACAGGCGTGGTTTCCGTACAGCCAAAGCCTTCAAAAATTTCAAGCTTAAACTTGGTGCGGTATAGCTGTCGCACATCTTCGCGGATTTTTTCAGCTCCCGCAAAAATATTACGTACATGACTGAACATCAAGGGATGCACATACTTGCTCACGCCCCACATACGCAGGAACGTACCCGTAGCCAGCAAGATGGAAACCTTGTACTGGGCGCAGACACGACCAATGAGGCGAGCATCCGTAGGATCCGGCACAGGAATCACAGGCACGCCTTCCACCAAACAAAGCATGGTCGTGACGCAGAAGCCAAAAGCATGGAACATAGGGAGGCTTCCCAGGAACACGTCGGATGCAACCAGATTTAAGGCACTTTCGCACTGCTTAATATTGCCCATCAAATTGAAGTGAGTCAGTTCCACTCCCTTGGGGCGGCCTTCAGAACCAGAGCTAAAGATGATGGTAGCCACATCATCCAGAGTTACCTTCTTGATAAAGCGTTTCTCCAGATACCAGGCAGGCAGAGCCACCGTGCGGAGCAAATTCAAAACCAGCGTAGACTTCTTCAACATTCCCTTCAGGTCTTCCATATAGTAGACCTTATAATTCTTCAGCAGGGAATCCATGTCCAGACCTTTTTGTTTCAGCTTATCAATAAAGGCCTTTGCGGTAATGATGGTTTTTACTTCTGCGGTTTCGCAGCAGTAATTCATTACGTCTGGAGTGTTGGTGTAATTCAAATTCAGAACAGTCTTACCCTTAATCAGGCAAGCCATATTCATCATGAGTCCAGGAGCAGAAGGCGGAATCAAGAGCCCCACATTCTGTTCGCCCTTCGTAAGCTTTTCCACCAGGCTGCCGAAGGAGAACACCGCTGTCGCCAGCTTATATCCGGAGAAGTGATTTCCATCCAGGCTATAAATGGCAGGGCCACTCTTGACATACTGCTTCACCGTGCGGATCCATGCAGAAGGCAGCGGGCGCAGCTGACGGATAGAAGATTCCCATGCAATGATGGAAAGTTCCTGCACAATGCGCTTCACAGCCACCGGGTCAGTTTCCAGCGGAATCTCTTCCCCGAAGGATACGGTAATCACGCGGCCGCCGGAATGGACCAGGTCCTTCAAGCCATCGTCTGCCTGGGAGAAGGCACTCCCCCACAGGCCCTGAACGTAGAAAGGCATCAACTTCAGTTTCTTGACATCCTTGATGGCAGCAGAATAATCCAGGCGGAAACGGTTCATGTTACCTGTAGACGTCATGACGTTTTCCGGGAACATCACCACCGCTTCACCGCGGAGCAAAGCCTCTCGGGCTTCCGCCATAGCCTTCTCGGGATGTTCAATATCCAAGTCAATGGTATTCATCTGAGTCAACAGCAGACGGATATACCATTTCTCGAAGGGACGCTTCGTCATCACAAAGCGAAGCCTGCGGGGGCTAGCCATCTGGATCAACGCCCAGTCAATATAGGAGATGTGGTTACCCACCAGAAGAACAGGGCCTTCCCAAGGGATCAATTCTGCGCCGTGGACCAGGAACTTATAATGTACCGACAATACAGAACGCATCAGCTGGCGGAGTAAAGTCTGGGGCATCGCCCACAACGCCCAAATGGTAGCAGCCAGGCACACAATCCCCAGCACAAAGAACAGGTTCATGCGGGATACGCCCATCACATTCACCGCACATGCCACCAGGAAGTAGAAAATCAAGATGCAGATATTCTGCACACCATTGCTAATAGCAAGTACATGGCCTGCAGAACGAGGCTTTGTATTATAGATCAGCATGGTGAACATGGGGATCACGTAAAGACCACCGCAGAAACCAAGCAAGGCCAAGGCAATTCCGTTATAAGGACGTGGAATAAAGGGAATCAGGAAAATCAGGATGGCAGCCCCTGCAGTGCCCATGGGAATCAGGCCCATCTCCACGAAGTGCTTGCACATGCGACGCGCATAATGACATCCTATCACAAGGCCAGCCACCACGCCAATAATGGAATAATTGACGGAACTATCTTCCTTGAACAGGGAACCCGTACTGAACATGTCGCGGGCCACAAAGAGCAGCAGGAAAATCATGACCCAGAACATGGACAAGCCAATAATGGACTGACGAAGAGAACGATTGGACCAAGCCTTACGAAGCTTACGGCGAGTGTAGCCCAAGTTGTAGTAACGCTTCCAGGGGAACTTCATCTCCTCATCATAGCAGCCAATAGCCGGTAAGCAAAACGCAAAAACAATGCTAAGCAATTCGAGGCCAGCCACCGTTGCAGCAATAGGCATCAGCGCCGGAGCAAGGCTTGCATAATCCCCCGCAGATACAGGAGCCAGTTTTTGAAAACCAAAGGCGGTAAGACCAGCCGAGGCAATCAAGCTGACAAACGTCACCATGTAGGTGCGGCTGGTTCCCAAGCTCAGGAATTTCACTCCCACCAGTTCCTTGATAATAGCGTTCTTCGCCGCAGATTGAATCGCCTGTACGATAAAGAACAATCCAAAGGCAACAAGACTAAGAGCCACGTTTCCCAAGGCAAGTCCGCCCACAAAGACGAAGGATATGAGGAACAGCAGTATGGACGTCACTCGAAGGACCTTTTCTTTCGGGTACTTGTCGGAGTAATAACCCGAGGGCGTAATCAAGATTGCGCAAGGCAACAAGATCAACACATGGATGAGATAGAACTGCCAGGAAGAAGTTGAAAAATGATTCAAGCGGCTAAGGATCAATTCCATCAGGGAAATCACAACAGTCGCTGCGGCCACCTGGGATAATACGACGCCAAGAAAAGGAAAAAAGCCCTTAAGATGCTTCATTACAAAATCCTTATGAAAATGTATCATAGGTAAAATACAACCATAAGATTTCGAATGCATATGTTTTTAAAGTTACATGGGATTTTTTACAAACATTACATAAAGTCATTTCCATAAAAGAAAAACCTGATAGCACTAGGCTACCAGGTTTAAAAGTCTTGCAACTAAGCTAGGCTTAAAGCAGAATTACTTGACTTCGAAGTAGTAGGTCTGCAGAGTCTTGCCGTCCTGAGACAGGCGGATGATCTGCTTACCCTTCGGCAGGTTGCCGGAGATGGAGTAGAGGTTTTCTGCGCGGTATTCGACCTTCAGGTCCTGCTTCTTGGCAACGTCAGCAAAGAGAGCGGTCTTTGCATCGGCGGTAACACCCTTACAGTCAGCGTGGTCAGCAACCTTGCCTTCAACAGCCGGATAGGAGACTGCGATCAGCGGAGTGGTCACAGAGCTTGCGTTCACGAAGAGAACATCGAGGCCAGCGTCCACAACGCGAGGTGCGTTGAGAGCGAGCATCTTGCCAGCCGGAGTAGCAGCTGCTGCGGGAGCGGCCTTCTTACCCTTCTTGCCCTTCTTTGCAGCGGGCTTCTTGTCAACCTTGCCCGGAACCTTGGGAGCGCCAGACAGATCGGGGATGTTCAGGTTGAAACCAGCAACGGAAGCGTC
Organism: Fibrobacter sp. UWEL; assembly: GCF_900142535.1. Classification (NCBI taxonomy): domain Bacteria; kingdom Pseudomonadati; phylum Fibrobacterota; class Fibrobacteria; order Fibrobacterales; family Fibrobacteraceae; genus Fibrobacter; species Fibrobacter sp. UWEL. The sequence goes on along the minus strand of NZ_FRBE01000032.1, from coordinate 15,727 downwards.
GCCGCAATCGAGACGGTAGTTCACCCAGTCACCGCTGGAAATCTTTTCCGGAGTTTCGGTCTTAGTCTTGTACAGACCCGGATCAATCTTGTTGTCGTATTCGTACAGAGTGATGGTGAGGTTCGGATTTGCTTCGGTAGTTTCGATATCGTACTTACTGTTCACGAAGCCAGTGCGCTTTGCGCTGATCTGGTACTTACCAACGGGAACGTTTTCAAAGGTGAACTTACCAGTGCGGATAGCCTGGCTCTTAGCTTCGTCCTTCTGGTACTTGGGGCTGTGGGTACCGAAAGTGGTGTTGGGCATCCAAACAGTGGGAACTTCAATGTTCTTGCCAGAGAATGCATCAATAACCTGACCATCAATAGTACCAGTCTTTTCGCAACCAGTCATGGCCATAGCAATGAGAGCTGCGCCACCCAGAATGAGCTGTTTTTTCATAATTAGTGATTCCTTTTAAAATTTAAGACTTTTCAAGTATAAAAAAAAACCTTCCACTTGGTGGAAGGTTTTTGAAAAAACTGTTAAATAATTCGGCGGAAACGCCAATTAATTAAGCTTCTTCTTCCTTAGCAGCAGGAGCAGCCTTGCGGGTCTTGCGCTTTGCACCAGTGATGTTGCCAGCGAAACGCTTGTTGAAGCGATCGATACGGCCAGCGGTATCCACACGATGCTGCTTACCAGTCCAGAACGGATGGGTATCTGCAGTAATTTCGAGAGAGATCACACTGTACTCTACACCATCGATAGTCTTCTTTTCGGCGGAAGACTTCGTGGAGCGGGTGATATATTCTTTACCCGTATTCGCATCGACGAACACGACCGGTTGATAGTTAGGGTGGATACCTTCTTTCATTGTATACTTCCTGTGAAGTTATAAGTTTGAGAGCCTAAATTTAGAAGAATTCTACAATTTTGGCAAGCCAAATATAGTATTTTTGGGCTATGAATCTGAAGTTTATGCTTTTTTCCCTGCCCCTCGCCCTGCTTTGCGCCTGCGGAAACGACACAACCGTGGCAAAGTACATCGTGACGGACCAAAAAATCGTCCTGGAAGAATGGCCCGACGAAGCCTACATCGCAAGCCTGGACTCCGTTTTGGCGGCAGAACCTCTCAAGAAGCAGAAAGCGGTTACAACAAACATCACCATGAACGCCCACCAGGCGCCCATCTTCAAACTGCCACCCCAGGTCACCGGCAAAAAGGAAGCCATCAAGTCCGCAAGCCAGAAAAAACTGGACGGAGCATCCTATAAGACCCCGCACGAGAACAAGGCAAGTATTAAAACCAAGTCCGACAATAGCGCAGAAGCATTCGCCGATCGCTTTACAAACGGCCTGGCAAAACTTCAATCCGATCCCAACAACGCGGGCCTCTACAAGATGGCAAGTGCAGGCGACGGTGATGACGTGATGAAGTTGCTCCGCAGAACCTACGGTTCCGCGGTTCTCACCCTCCCCCGCTTTTTCATCATGAGCCAGCTAAAGTCCGTCAACCCCGGACTGAACTTGGAAAGCCTCAACGCCGGCGACAAGGTTAAACTCCCGAAAATTTAACACCGAGGGAATCACCCTCAAACAACAAAAGGCTGCGCTAAACAAACTTCGTTTGTGAAAGCACAGCCTTTTGTTCGGGGATTCCAAAGGGGCAGCGCCCCTTTGCAACTATAAAACGCCTTTGGAGCTGGGGACGCCCTTCACATTGCGGGAAGGAGCTACAGCCATGGCAACAGCGCGGGCCAAAGCCTTGAAAATGCTTTCCAGGCAGTGGTGATTGTCGTTACCGTAGAACAGTTCCACATGCAAGTTCATGCGGGCGTTTTCCGCAAGGCTCTTGAAGAAATGTTCAAACATACTGGCTTCGATACCGCCGGCCATTGCAGCAGGCAACTTCACGTTCCAGACAAAGCCAATGCGGTTGCTGAAGTCAATGCACACGCGGCTCAGTGCTTCGTCCATAGGGACAAAGTAAAAGCCGTAACGTTCAATGCCCTTCTTGTCGCCCAGGCATTCAACGAAAGCCTGACCCAGCACGATAGCGATGTCTTCCATGCTATGGTGCATATCCACATGGACGTCACCATGGCAGGTCAAATCCAGATGGAAACCGCCGTGGACCTGGAACAAATTCAGCATGTGATCCAGGAAGCCGTTACCGGAGTTGATTACACCAGGAGTGCAGTCATCCAGATTCAGGGTAAGGGCGATGTCGGTTTCGTTAGTCTTGCGAGCGATGCTAGAAGTACGCATTGTCTACCTTCAATTACTTGATAATCTGACCACCGAAGACGCGGAACTTCACCACGCGACCGAAACGAACTTCGGGCAATGCGGTTTCCACACCATTCAGGATCATCTTGGAAATAGCTCTCGGTTCACCGATTGTCACAAACAGAGTGTCTTCGGTGTTATAGGCCATCTTCATGCCGGACTTGGAAATGTTAGCTTCCTTCACAAAGCGGTCTGCATTTTCACGATTCTTCATGCCAACCCAGGAAGTAGTTTCGCCAGAGCCAATCAATTCAATGGAAGTCTTGTTGGTAGGTGCTGCAGCGGAATCCTTCTTGGAATCAGAAGAAATGAAAATCGTTGCAGAAGCCGGAAGATCGGACTTCTTCACAGCTTCGTCCACCACAGCCTGACTTACAGAACCTACGGAAGAATCCTTCTTGGCAGGTTCAGCAACCTGGAGGGAATCCACGGCAACCTTTTCTGCACCTTCGGGAATTTCCGGCTGGTCGACGGAATCAACAGCAGCAACCAGATGGTCCGCTGCAGGTTCAGACTTCATGAAGTCAAAATTGGTTACATCCAGAAAATAAGAAGCGACCAGGAATGCCAGTCCAATCAAGGCGATAACGATAAATACAGCCTTGCCACCGCTCTTCTTGATTTCGCCCTCTGCAACCGGGGCGATTCTTTCATGATTAGAAACATCCTGAAAATCGTCACTTGTCTGTGCACCCGTTTCTTCGGCATACCAGGCAAGAACCTTTTTGGGGTCCAGATTCAACTTTGCGCTAACGGAATTCAGGTAACCGCGAGCATATGCGGCAACCGGGAAAGCCTTCCAATCACCAGCTTCAATAGCCTTGATGAAGTTCACCGTAACCTTAGTTACAGCGGAAAGATCCTGATGGCTCATACCACGTTCAGTACGAACGCGCGCAATGTAATCGCCAAGACGTTCATCAGATCTCTTGTCTTCTACAAAATTCATACCTTCACTCCTGCTTCACCCATAACCTGCAGCGTTTTCGCAACCGGCAGGCCCACCACGTTATAATAGCATCCACTAATGGCTTTAATCAGCCGTGCGCCAGCAGTCTGAATGCCGTACGCCCCCGCCTTATCCAGCGGGTCTTTAGAATTTACATATTCTTGAAGCTCTTCGTCAGTGTTCTCGCGGAAAATGACCTCAGTTTTCTCGTCAGAACATTTCAGAAGTTCACCGTCTTTCGCCACAGCTACACCCGTAATCACCGTATGGCCGCGACCATTCAACTTTTTTAGCATTTGCAGGGCGTCCGCTTCGTCCTTAGGCTTGCCCAAGGGCTTGCCATCCAAGAACACCAACGTATCAAAACCCAGGACAATTTCACCCTTTTCAAGGCGAGAGACAGCCAGTGCCTTAATAGCGGCATTTTCCTTAGGGAAATCCAGAGGATTGGTAGAGGAAGGCTTTTCTTCCTCGCCAGAAACCACCACTCGAAAGTCTACGCCAATGAGCTTAAGGATTTCGGACCTGCGGGGAGATCCACTTGCAAGAACGACCTGTTTTTTCATGGCGCCAAATATAGGAAATTCGGCCATCAAAACCCTCTAAGATGTAATACCTTTTTAGGTAAATTTTTGCATAGAATAAAAATAAATGTATATATATAATAAATTTATACGCATTAAGTCCACAAGGTCAAGTATTTAAAAGATTCGCCTATGAAGAACATGTACAATAAAGGTTTTACGCTCGTGGAAATCATGGTCGTTATAGTGATCATGGGCGTTCTCGCCGCTATAGCAGTTCCAAAGCTGTTCGGCAATATCGCAAAGGCCAAGGCTTCTGAAATCGCACCGGCAGCCAGCATCTATCAAAAGCTCCAGGATGTGTATCACGGAGCCCACGGCACCATCGGCAACTGGAGCGCCATTGGCTATATTGCCCCGGGCGGAGGCAAAACCACCAATTTTACCTATTGCAGCGGCGATATTACGGAAAACATAGCAGATGACAAGTTCGGTGAAGCTGCGAAAATTGGATGGCAAGCATCAAATAACACCAGCTTAAGCGAATGCTCCGCAGGGCACTGGTGGTTCGTTTCTGTAACACCCGAGTCAGGAAGCAACATCATCTACACCAATGAAACCAGTGCCGCAGAATGCGTCGCCCTGGCAAAGCCCAGCTGGACCGTTTCCAGCCGCACAGGCATGAGCTGCGGAGAAGCCGGAAGCGTTGCTGAAACCGCCCTTAAGCCGACTGACGTGGGATATACCATGACAATGGGCAATGCAACACGACCTGGCGGATGGGGCACCGAAGGAAACGTGTTCAAGCCCGGTGTCGGCAGCACTCAGCTGTCCACCTATAACAAAGACAGCGAAGACGGGCTTTTCAAGCTGGAGAAATACTCCACATACGAATACACTATTGAAGTTCCTGCAGATTTATGGAACGAAACGAATGGAGAATTTCTCCAGACCGTTACACGAGTCTATTCACAATACGACGAGAAAGTGGCAACAATTGTTTGCGGAGCCTCCACCAACAAGCAAGATACAGACCCCGGACAAACAGGATATATAGACAATAAAGACGGCGGCGTGGGAGGCGCCAACGGGTACAACACAGGATCTGCAGCAGCTAAGGCCGCAGGATATTCTGCAGAAGCAAACATGGAAACAATAACTAAAGAAGACGGATCAAAAGTCGTAAAAACAACCGTCACCATCACCACCGGTGGTGCTGGAGGCAGTTTCGGTGCAAACTTCCTTTCAACAAAAACCGCAACTAATTGGAATTCTACCAATAAAGACGGAACAGCAAGAAGGGAAGCGGCAGAAACAGCAATTGCCAATTCCACTCTAACTCTGGTCAGCAAGAAGGACGAAGAAGAAAAGAAGTAGCTTTTTACAAATTTTGTAACACAAACCAATCCGTTTACAAAATACGTAACTAAATCAAATTTTGAAAATCAGGCTGTGCCCACCGGCGCGGCCTTTTTTCATTTTATTTCCCGCAAAATCTGTAAAATTTAAAAGGTTTTCGCAAAAATTCGTAAAAGAACCTCCTGCGGACTCAAAAATTGGCACGGCTTTTGCAATGCCTAGGCCGAAAACAAAAGGTGTAAAACCTTAAAGAGTTTTAAAACATAATAGGAGTTCATTATGAGCAACCAGTACAGAATGAGTGCGATCAACGAAATCGCAGAAGCACCGGCAGCAGGCATCCAGGCCGCAGCTACCGCAAACGTAGACTTTTACGGTGAGGACGTTTTCAACTCCGAAGCCATGAAGGCTTATCTCCCCAAGGACATTTGCAAGAAGCTTTTCGCTACCATCGAAAACGGCGTTGCACTTGACCCCAGCATCGCAGGCGAAGTGGCTCACGCTATGAAGAAGTGGGCACTTGACCGCGGCGCAACTCATTTCACTCACTGGTTCCAGCCTCTTACCGGCTCTACCGCAGAAAAGCACGATGCATTCCTGGAACCGGAAGGCGACAAGGCCATCATGGCATTCTCCGGCAAGAACCTGATCGTTGGTGAACCGGACGCATCTTCCTTCCCCTCTGGCGGTATCCGCTCTACCTTCGAAGCTCGTGGCTACACCGCTTGGGACCCGACTTCTCCCGCTTTCATTAAGCGTCACGGCAACGGTGCAACTCTTTGCATTCCTACCGCATTCTGCTCTTACACCGGCGAAGCTCTCGACAAGAAGACTCCGCTTCTCCGTTCTATCCAGGCTCTCCAGAAGTCTGCTGACCGCTTGATGGGTCTCTTCGGCCTCGAAAAGCAGAAGGTCACCGTAACTCTCGGTGCAGAACAGGAATACTTCCTGGTGGACAAGAAATTCTACCTGCAGCGCCCGGACCTTTACCAGGCTGGCCGCACTCTGTTTGGCGCACCTTCCGCAAAGCACCAGCAGATGGAAGACCATTACTTCGGTTCTATCCCCGCTCGTATCTTGAACTTCATGAACGAAGTTGAAGACGAACTGTGGAAGCTTGGCATTCCGGCTAAGACCCGTCATAACGAAGTGGCTCCCGCACAGTTCGAACTTGCTCCTATGTTCGAAGAAGTGAACCTGGCTTGCGACCACAACATGCAGATTATGGAAGTCCTCCGTAACGTTGCTGATCGTAACGGCCTTGTTTGCCTCCTCCACGAAAAGCCCTTCGCAGGCATCAACGGTTCTGGTAAGCACAACAACTGGTCTGTAAACTACGGTAAGACCAACTTGCTCAACCCGGGTAAGGATCCCCACCAGAACGCAATCTTCCTGACAACTCTCTGCGCAGTTGTTTACGCAGTCGATACTCACGCAGACTTGCTCCGTATGTCCGTGTCTGGCGCTGGCAACGACCATCGTCTTGGCGCAAACGAAGCTCCTCCGGCAATCATCTCCATGTACCTCGGCGACCAGCTTGCTGACGTCGTCGAACAGCTGGAAAAGGGCGAACCCAAGTCCAGCAAGCAGGGTGGTGCAATGAAGCTCGGTTCCGACATTCTTCCGCCGCTCCCCCGTGACGCTACCGACCGTAACCGTACTTCTCCGTTCGCATTCACCGGCAACAAGTTCGAATTCCGTGCTCCGGGTTCCAGCCAGTCCTGCTCTGAACCTAACGTTATCCTGAACACCATCGTTGCCGAAGCATTCGACATCATCGCCGACAAGATGGAAAAGGTTTCTAAGGCCAACTTCCACAAGGAACTGCAGAAGCTCCTCCAGTCCATCATCAAGGAACACAAGCGCGTTATCTTCAACGGCAACGGCTACACTGACGAATGGGTTGCAGAAGCAGAAAAGCGCGGCCTCCCCAACATCCGTACCACCATGGAAGCCCTCGGCGCCCTCACCAAGAAGGAAAACGTGGCTCTCTTCAAGAAGTACGGCGTGTTCAACAAGGTGGAATTGGAATCCCGCTACGAAGTCAACTTGGAAGACTACCACAAGCGTGTTGACATCGAAGCCAAGGTCGCTTACGACATGGCCAAGAGCATCGTCCTCCCGCAGGTAATCAAGGCCTACTCCGAAGCCCTCAAGGTCAACGAAATGGCAGTAAACCAGGGTCTGGTTTCCGTCGACGCTTACGCCAAGGAACTTGGCGAAGGCTACAAGGCCCTCGTCGATGAAATCGCCGTCATGGAAAAGGCTATCGCCGGCAAGCATCAGCTGAAGCTGGAAGCCATGGTCTCCCTCCGCAAGGTTGTGGACAAGCTGGAAGGCATCATCAGCGACGAACAGTGGCCTCTGCCCAAGTACAGAGAAATGCTGTTTATTTACTAATCAGCACCCAAAATTGAACCTCATAATGAAGGCGCGGATCGAAAGATTCGCGTTTTCTTTTTATCCCAGCACCACTTTCAGCTAGTGTTACAAATGCCACAGACTTTACACAAAACGTAATGCAAAAGTATTGTTTTACAGTTTACGTAATACGCAATGTTTACAAGTCTTACTTTTTCGGCAAATACAGGCATTTCCACCCATTGGCATAAATATTGCATATATAGAGCCCGGATTACAAATATTGTAATAGCAAAAAGACACAAGGAAATGGAGCCGCAAGGCTCAGGATGTTATTATGGCTCAGCAGTATCAGTATAACGGAAAGACCAAATTTATCATCGTGACCGGTGGTGTCATCTCTGGTCTCGGCAAGGGTGTAGCAGCAGCGTCCATCGGGGCGCTGCTTTCTGCTAGAATGAAGGTGGTTCCCGTCAAGTGCGACGGTTACTTGAACACTGACCCGGGTACCATGAACCCCACGGAGCACGGCGAAGTATTCGTGCTGGATGACGGTGGCGAATGCGATATGGACTTCGGTCACTATGAACGTTTCTTGAATGTGACCGCAAAGAAGGACTGGAGCCTGACCATGGGCCGCATTTTCAAGATGATCCTGGACAAGGAACGTCGCGGCGATTACCTGGGACACACCGTACAGTTCATTCCCCACGTCACCGACCTGATTAAGGAACAATTCTATCGTATCGCCGACCAGGAAAAAGCCGACGTACTCCTGATTGAAATCGGCGGGACCGTAGGTGACTTGGAAAATCAGTTCTATATCGAAGCTGCCCGTCAGCTTTCTCATGACGTAGGTCGTACCAACGCCATGTTCGTACACCTCACTTACGTTCCCATTCCCAGCGGCGTCAATGAACAGAAGTCCAAGCCTACACAGATGTCCGTGCATGACTTGAACCGTCTGGGCATTTACCCGGAAATTGTCATCGGTCGTTGCGAAGAATATATTAAGCCCCACCTGAAGGAAAAGATCGGCCTGTTCTGCAACCTCCCCGCAGACCATGTGATTTCCGGCGTGGACGTACAGCACGTTTATGAATGCCCCCTGGTTTACGATGCCGAAGGTATTCCCGAAATTCTCGCCAAGCGCCTGAATATTTACGCTCCTCCCAAGCTTGATCAGTGGAGCAAGCTGGTGGAATCCCTGAAGCGAAATTCCGTTACTCCCCGCAAGACTTTGACCGTTGCTATTTGCGGTAAGTACATGGCTCTGGAAGATTCCTACGCTTCCGTGGTGGAATCCATCCGTCACGCATCCGCACATCTGGACCTGCGCGCAGACATTCGCTGGGTGGACACCGAAAAGGTGGAGAACGGAGAAATCACCGCAGCCGAAGCCCTGAAGGGTGTTGACGCTGTCATCGTTCCGGGTGGTTTCGGTTCCCGCGGTATCGAAGGCAAGGTGATGGTCATCCAGTATGTTCGCGAAAACAACATTCCTTTCCTGGGAATTTGCTACGGTATGCAGCTTTCCGTGGTGGAATTCGCCCGTCACGTTTGCGGCATGAAGGGCGCAGGCACCATCGAAATGGAATCCAGCAACTACCATGTGGAAACTCCGGTGATCGCTTACCTGCCGGGTCAGGAAAAGATCAAGGACATGGGCGCCACTATGCGTTTAGGCGGTCACGACGTCCTCATCAAGGAAGGTTCCAAGGCTCAGGAAGTTTACGGTTCTAACCAGATCCGCGAACGCTTCCGCCACCGTTATGAAGTGAACCCGCAGTTCGTTCAGCAAATCGAAGCAGGTGACCCCACCGGTGCAAACCAGCAGAAGCTGGTATTCTCCGGCAAGGCTTCTGGCGAAGACATTATGCAGATTATGGAATTGACGGATCATCCCTACTTCATGGCCTGCCAGTTCCATCCAGAATTGAAGTCTTCCCTCATTCATCCGGCCCCGCTGTTCCTTGGGCTGCTCAAGGCCGCCGACGAAAGAGCGTAACTCGTTGTCTCTCAACGAATTAAAGAAAACCAGCCTTATAAGCAAAAAATAGACGGTCTTTTAGGCCGTCTTTTTTGCGTTTCCGACGACCACAAATCCCTTTCATTTTTTGTAATTAAAACTATATTTGCACAAGTTTAACCCTTGTGAAATAAGCGATTGGCTAAAATGGCAAAAAATGTAAACATGATGAAGCAAACTGGCACCCACGGTGCGGCTTCCGCCATTTGTTCTATTACCGCTGTTTCCAAGATTGTTGATTTTATTGAAGCTGAGCCTTTTGGTTCAGCTCTTTTTTTACCCAGTTTGTCATCCCCGCGCAGGCGGGCTGCACACCCCATGTCATCCCCGCGCAGGCGGGGATCTGGACGTCTAGATTCTCGCTTTCGCGAGAATGACATGAATGTTCGTGCGAATGACTTGATGATTTTTAATTAGAACACTAAACGGAGATAAAATATGAAGATCGAAGGTATCGATAAGGTTCTCATCATCGGCTCTGGTCCTATTGTCATTGGCCAGGCTTGCGAATTCGACTACTCTGGCACCCAGGCCTGTAAGGCTCTGCGCGAACAGGGTTACAAGATCGTGCTGGTGAACTCTAACCCGGCAACCATCATGACCGACCCCGTCATGGCCGACGCAACTTACATCGAACCTCTGAACCTGGAACGCTTGGAACAGATCATCGCCAAGGAACGCCCCCAGGCATTGCTCCCCAACTTGGGTGGCCAGACCGGCTTGAACCTGTCCTCCGCTTTGAACAAGGCTGGCATTCTGGACAAGTACGGCGTTAAGGTTATCGGCGTGAACCTGGACGCAATCGAACGCGGCGAAGACCGTGAAATCTTCAAGGCTACCATGCAGCAGCTGGGCATCGACACCCCGCGTTCCGGCATTTGCCACACTGTTGAAGAAGCCGAAAAGATCGTTGCTGAAATCGGCTACCCCGTTGTAGTTCGCCCGGCATACACCATGGGTGGTGCAGGTGGCGGCTTCTGCTACAACGTCGAAGAACTCCGTACCATTTGCGGTAACGGTCTTGAACTTTCCATGACTCACCAGTGCTTGATCGAAGAATCCATTCTCGGTTGGGAAGAATTGGAAGTCGAAGTGGTTCGCGACTCCAAGAACCAGATGATCGCTATCTGCTTCATCGAAAACATTGACCCGGTGGGCGTCCATACTGGTGACTCCTTCTGCGCAGCTCCGTTCCTCACCATCGACAAGAAGCTCGAAGAAAAGCTGAAGACCGACGCTTTCAAGATTGTTGAAGCTATCGGCGTGATCGGCGGTACCAACGTTCAGTTCGCACACGACCCAAAGACAGGCCGCGTTGTTATCATTGAAATTAACCCGCGTACAAGCCGTTCTTCTGCTCTTGCTTCCAAGGCAACAGGTTTCCCAATTGCTCTTGTTTCTGCAAAGCTTGCAGCTGGCATGACTCTGGACCAGATGGACTACTGGCGCGACGGCACCCTCGAAAAGTATACTCCGAGCGGTGACTACGTTGTGCTGAAGTTCGCTCGCTGGGCATTCGAAAAGTTCCGCGGCGTCGATGACTGCCTTGGCACTCAGATGAAGGCTGTGGGCGAAGTCATGGCAATCGGTAAGACCTATAAGGAAACCCTCCAGAAGGCAATCCGCGGTTTGGAAAACGGCCGTGCAGGTCTTGGCTTTGCTAAGGACTTTAACAAGAAGACTAAGGCTGAACTCCTGGAAATGATGAAGACCGCTTCTTCTGAACGTCACTTCCAGATGTACGAAGCCATCCGTAAGGGTGCAACCGACGAAGAAGTTTTCGCCGCTACTTACGAAAAGGCTTATTTCGTGCAGCAGATGCGCGAACTGGTTGAACTTGAAGAAAAGATGCTCAAGACTCCGGGTCGCATGCCTTCTGACGAACTCCTGATCCAGGCAAAGAAGGACGGCTTCGGCGATAAGTACATCGCAAAGATCCTCGGCATCCGTGAAAAGGACGTTCGTGCAAAGCGTATCGAACTTGGTATGGTTGAAGGCTGGTGCGCTGTGCCTGTTAGCGGCGTGAAGGACCAGTACTACTACTACTCTACCTACAACTGCAAGGACGAATCTACCGCCACCAACAATCCGAAGAAGATCATGATCCTCGGCGGTGGCCCGAACAGAATCGGCCAGGGTATTGAATTCGACTATTGCTGCTGCCACGCTGCAATGGCTCTCCGCGAAATGGGTTACGAAACCATCATGGTGAACTGCAACCCGGAAACCGTTTCTACCGACTACGATACTTCCGACAAGCTGTACTTTGAACCGGTTACCCTCGAAGACGTTCTCCAGATTTACAAGAAGGAACAGCCCGCCGGCGTTATCGTGCAGTTCGGTGGCCAGACTCCGCTGAACATCGCCCGCGCTCTCTCCGACGAAGGCGTGAAGATTCTCGGTACCAGCATCGATTCCATCGATATCGCTGAAGACCGCGACCTGTTCCGCAAGATGATGGACCAGCTGGAAATCCCGATGCCCGAAAGCGGCATGGCTACCAACATCGACGAAGCCCTCGCTTGCGTCAAGCAGATCGGTGGCTACCCTGTGATGATCCGCCCCAGCTTCGTGCTTGGCGGCCGCGGCATGGAAGTCATCTACGACGAAAACATGCTCCGCGAATACGTTGCCAAGGCTGTTGGCGTTACCCCGGATCGCCCGCTCCTCATCGACCGTTTCCTCCACAACGCCTTGGAATGCGAAGCAGACGCCCTCTCTGACGGCGAACACGTTTACATTCCGTCCGTGATGGAACACGTGGAACTTGCCGGTGTCCACTCCGGTGACTCCGCCTGCATCATCCCGCCGGTAACCATTACCGAAGAGAACCTGAAGACCATCAAGGATTACACTCGCAAGATTGCTGAATCCCTCCACGTTTGCGGTCTCATGAACATGCAGTACGCAATCGAAGACGGCAAGGTTTTCGTTCTCGAAGCCAACCCCCGCGCATCCCGTACCGTGCCTCTGGTTTCCAAGGTCTGTAACACTCAGATGGCCCGCCTTGCTACCCGCCTCATGATGGGTGAAAAGCTGGAAGATTTGAAGCTGAAGGACAAGAAGTTCAAGCACCACGGCGCCAAGGAAGCTGTGTTCCCGTTTGACAAGTTCCCCAAGGTTGACCCGGTTCTCGGCCCTGAAATGCGTTCCACCGGTGAAGTGCTGGGCCTCTCCGAAGACTTCGCCCTGGCTTACTACAAGAGCCAGGAAGCCGCAGGCTCCATCCTGCCTTCCAGCGGTGCAGTTCTTATCAGCTTGTCTGACAAGACTAACCTCTGCGACCAGGCCATCGAAGTGGGTCAGCGTTTCCAGGAACTGGGCTTCAAGATCTACGCAACCGAAGGCACCGCCAAGTTCTACGAAAAGGCTGGCGTCAAGTGCGAAGTGGTGAACAAGATCGCTGAAGGCCGCCCCAACGTTCTGGATGTTATCCTGAACAAGCAGGTGAACCTCATCATCAACACTCCGTGGGCTCGCCGCGACGCTGTTGCCGATGAATCTGCAATCCGTAAGGCTGCAATCAAGTACAAGACTCCGTACATCACCACTCTGGCCGCCGCTCTCGACACCGTCAAGGGCATCGCAGCAGCTAAGGCTGGTAAGGGCGAAGTGAAGAGCTTGCAGGAGTACCATGCTTCTATCGAGGAAGTTTAATTAACTTCTTCAGGGCGTTGCCCTTACGGGCCGGCACCTTGCGCTATAAAAAGACCGAGCTGGAAAAATCCAGTTCGGTCTTTTTTTCGTTCAGCCGCTTCGCGTCCTAACCCATGCGGGCTGCGGCACCTAACGCTTTATTATTTGTGAACATAACGGATGAATACCATAAATCCAACGGTGGACAAATCCTTCTTGTTCTCATCTAAGGTTACAGATGACGAATAAATCTTGCAACCAATGAGAGCTCCGTCGTTTATCCCTGTATCATAAGCAACTGTTAACGAGAGTGCTGCTCCAGATCCATCGTATAGATACAATCCGTTGATATCGGTGTTATTAGAAGTCCATGAATATCCTAAAGATCCTGAAAGATGTAAATACTCCACAGGATAAAAAATAAAGCTGGGTCCGATGAAATATGAGTTGAATTGTATGTAGTTCTCGGAATCGTAATACCGATTTCCAACTCCACCAAATTCACCTGCAATCCAAAAACGTTCGTTGATTTGACCTCCAACGCGAAGTCCTAAATCGACAGCGATTTCATCGCATTCACCACCACATGCTTTTCCGAAGTCAATGTTTCCAACTTCAGTGGATGCTCCACCAAAGCCTATGCCTCCGTCAAAATATATGGCGAATGAATTCATCGCTATTAATAAAATTAGTGAACAAAGTTTTTTCACAAAAGCCTCACTTTGCGCTCTTTTTCATCAAACCTTTTCCGTCATAGCAAGGCTCTATGTAGATGTATCTTTTGTAACCATCAACAGCATTATACCATCTAAAAGATGCTCCGTATGCAGCGATATCGGAATTCACTTGATCAAAGGCGGAAATTTGTAAGGATTTCATCCATTGAGTAACTTCTGAAGCTGTGTAGCATGTCGTGCCTGTTGATTGCGTAGCTCTGTCGCCACATATTTCATACATAGCAATATAACCTTCAGTAGCCTTGCTTTGGGAAACTGCTCCAAAATTAAATCCATTGCAAATGGTTCCCACTTCAGCGACATACTTTATTTCCTTATTTTGGTAAGACGGTGTTGTTGCGGAAGGAACTGTAGTCGGAGTGGAAGTAGTGGGCGTTGTTGTGGTGGTCGGAGTTGAGGATTGTGTTGTAGATGATGGTGCTGTGGGGCTAGACTCGTCATTTCCACAAGCTACTAAGCAAATTAATGCGGTTGCAAGAATCAGAATTTTCTTCATTTTATTTCTCCTTGGTTATTGTTAAATGTTCATTTTTTTTGGGGGGCAAAATGAGTTTTGCCCCCAAAACCAAGGATCTTGAAATAAAAAAGCGTGGGTCCATTTGGTTTACCCACTTGAGGCTCGGCAAAGCCATTACCAGATAAACACAAACGACCCACGCCCCATTGGGACGTGAGCGTTTGCACCTTATCTCTGGTTTGATAATTTTGCCGATTTCAAGTGGAGATTCAGGAGCAAATGCTCAAAATGTCTATGAAATTCTAAAAGCTTATATAATACCTCAATTTTTATCCAACTCTAAATATAGCATAATTTGGGACGGATTGCAAAGATTCGTAATCGCCGTGAGTGCAGTCACTATGCCTGTTTTTCACCTTGTGAAATAACATGGTTAAATATGAGGAAGCCTCAAAATGCTAAATCAACCATGTAAGCCTCTTAGTCCCCTATTGCATTTGCAACAAACATTTTATTATATTGTTTAGGAATGAGGAGGCCTCTATGACATACTCTTTGCTGGAATCAAAAATAAGAACCGTGCCAGAAGAATATTTGGCGGTTATTGATGCGTTTATCGATGGGCTTTTGATTCGCAACAGTATTGCCGAAAAAACTCCTGCCCCAAAACAAAAAAGGACGCTTGGCTTGTTGAAGGGCAAAGCTTCTGTCAAGTTTGCCGATGATTTCGAAATAAGCCCCGAGGAAATGTTGGGGCTTTAATATGAATATTCTGCTTGACACTCATATTTTGATTTGGTCTATTGTTGATCCGGACCAAATTCCAAAGCCGATTTTGAACAAGATAGAGGACTCTGGCAACAAGGTTTATGTTAGCTACATAACATTGTGGGAAATCGCCTTGAAGCAATCTATTGGAAAACTGGATTTGAAAGGTTTTGACATAAAAGACTTGCCAGATTTTTGCATTCAGCAGGGTTTTGAATTCATATCTCTGGAATCCTCGGATTCATTGGGAATTTCCAATTTGCCTTCAAAAGAAAATCATCGTGATCCGTTTGATCGAATGCTCATTGTCCAAGCAAAGAATAGAGATTATTTCTTTGCGAGTGTTGATGAAAAAATGGACCAATATAGAGCAGATGGCTTAAAACTGTTGAACTCCTAAGATGCGTTAGGGATAGTGACCCGTATGGGCCGAGACTTTAGGCTCGGTTTTATGAGGTTGGTCGGGATCGGAGTGAACCGGACAACCCATAAAATATAGCCCGACCTGTGCGGAGCGCGGGGAACTCCCAAAAGAGAAAGCTGGACTATGGCGTGATTTAATAAGAGGGTAAATCATGCTTTCATATTCATTGTTAAATTCCAGAATCGAGGAAAAAACAATGTCTAGAGTCCATT
>NZ_FRBE01000031.1 GCF_900142535.1 Fibrobacter sp. UWEL | reverse complement strand
GATGAATGGATGGAAGATAAAGCTTACTTAACCGAGAAGGAGATGGGAAAATCCGCTTTTTGCGCATGAATTTACAGAAAAGGACTTGCCTAATCGGATCGTTCTTTCTGGTAATGCCAATTTCGATATAGAAATCCATGGCGGTGATGGTGACGATGTCATTGACCTGAGTGGGCTCACGTTGAACTCTGACCATGTGGCATACATTTGGGGTGATGCCGGTTCAGATACAATTTTGGGTGCCATAGGCAAGAACGTCATCTTTGGCGATTCTACAATGCCAAGGAATAAGGACGAGAAGAAGTATGTCGTCAATGTAGATCCGGGCGCATCAGGCGGGGACTACATTTACGGCAATATAGGCGATGATATTATCTTTGGTGGCGCAGGCGATGACAAGATATACGGTAATGGTGGCAATGACATTCTTGTCGGCGACGGCGGCGAGTATGATGTCACGAATAATGCGGTTTCGCGCACAGCGATGAGTGATTTCGGCGGCGCTGATATTATAGTCGGCGGCGAAGGCGATGATAAAATCTATGGTGGTTCCGGTGACGATAAAATCGATGGCTCCGCCGGTGATGACAAAATTTTCGGCGAAACTGGTAATGACTGGATCCTGGGAGGCTCCGATAACGATAAAATCGAAGGTGGTGCCGGGATGGATATCATTTTCGGCGATCGTTTTAGCGGTTCCTCGTTTGATCTGAGCAGCCCGTTCGGTGATTTGGGTGGCTATAGCCAGGAATTCATTGATGCACACAGTGAAAATAATACTATTAAGTTGGTTCAGACAAGTGATTTTATGTTTAGCTTGCCAGATGGTAAAGGCGTTACAGTCCCTGAGTTTGCAACCGATTCGCTTACAACTTATGGAACAGATGAAATTAACGGCGGCGACGGCAATGACCTGATTTTTGGCGATGGCGGAGGCTCTGCAGGTGGTAATGATATCATCCATGGTGGTATTGGTAACGATGTTATTGATGGCGATGGTGGCAATGATACCATCTGCGGAGGTATTGATAACGATATAATTTATGGTGGCGATGGCGACGATATCATTGACGGCGGTGCCGGTGACGATAAACTTTATGGTGATGCTGGCGTTACCGCAATTACCTTAGGTACAACAAAGTTTACGTCAGATGAAACAAATCTTGATTTTGCATCTAACCTGGGCTTGAATAAAAATATCTATATCGATTCCATAAGTTCTTCTACTGAAAAGGGTGATGATAGAATCATAACTGGCCCGGGCATGGACTATGTGGATGGTCAGGCTGGCAATGACAAGGTTACCGTGAATTTGATGGGCGATAGTTCCGTCAACTACGCGAATGTCGTGGATACCGGTGCCGATACGGATGTCAATACGCTTGTGGTTGAAGGTACCGAAAACGACGACAATCTGCTTGTGCGTCGCTCTAAGGACGAAAACTCCTTGGGCTTTGTGGCCTTACTCCCCACTGGAGGGGTGAATCAGAATAGCTCGAATACGAATACCAACATTGAACGTGTGAATTTCACGGAAGCAATCAGTGTGGTGAATTTGAATGCCAATGGTGGCGACGACCTCGTGTCTCTTGATGGTTCAGCCAAGTCCATGAATATTGATGGCGGCGCCGGTAAGGATACATTCCAGATAGGGCAACTCTACAAGTCAGAACGTGAAACGACGAACTCTGCGCAGGTTCTTGCAAATGACGCCTATAACACAGTTAAAACCAACGAGGAAGAGTACCTGAGTGAAGGCATTACCAAGGATACCGTTGTCAATATTGAGGGCGGCAGCGATGTGGATACCTTCATTGTAAACCACAATGAAGGCCGCTTGAGCTTGAAGGGTGGCAAGGGCGACGATAATTTTGCCGTCTTCAGCTATCAGGATGAAAATGACAAGCCCATTACGAACGGTCCTATGTCTGTGGATGGCGGCAAGGGCAATGATTCCCTGCTGGTTCGCGGCACCAATGGCGATGACCAGTTTGTCGTTTCGAAAGAGGGCATGCTTAGCTCCGTCGTGAGCATCAAGGTGGCTGGCGTTGAAACGACCACTTATGACGCCGCCGCAGGTGATGACCTCTTCAATGTCGTAAGCAGCAATGCCGGTGAATCCCAAACGATTAATGGTGGCAAGGGCAATGACACCGTTTCTGTCGGCGGAATTGACAAGGCCATGGTGTTGCGAAATGCGGATACCGATGGGCAGCATTGCACAATCAAGAATTCTATTGTCACAGAAGGCTATGACGATCGTGATACTAATTTCGATGACGTAAGCTCTGCTGTCGCTGAATTTGCGATAATGGATACGACAAATTCCCCTGTGGTTTATCTTAAGGATGGTGTAACTGGTAGAGTCATTGAGCAGATTGACGCTCAGGAAGGAACTCCCAAGGTTGTCAAGGTGTGCTATGCGGGCAATGCCAAGATTGGTTCGATAACTGTGAGTATTGCGGCTCCCCAGCTTTCTAATATGGGTCTTATGAGCGGTGATCGCGGAATTATGGTTTCTACCGATGGCATAACATGGAAAGATACCGCTACGCTTGTTTTAGATTCTTCTACCAAGGAAGCCTCGTTGTACGTCAAGGCTTTTGGCGATAAACTCGCCGAAGAACCTTCCATTCAGTCGCTCTCCCTTACCAGTACTTGGACAAACCTGGAGTTTTCGGGCCTTATTCCGAAAATGAAAAAAATGGAATTACAGAAGTCCACAACGGTACTTTCTGTCTATGTTTCCGATGCTGCAACATCTACTGCAATCAGCAAGGCGATGACTTTTGCCGAAGAAGTCACAATCGTCTCGGGAGCAATGAACTTAAACGAAGTATTTACAAAGTCCAAGTCGAAGGCAAGCTTTGAGTTCGATGTGTACATCAAGGGCGTGGATGGTTACTTGGTCTCTGGAACGGATTATAGAATAGCAGATGACTCTATTACATTCCTCGGTAGTACGAATGTTGGTAAAGAAGCGGTAATTATCTATCGCAGTAATTCCATGTACGTGGCTTCTTCGAAGTGTTATATTGCCGATGAAGAGGCTACAGTGACTTCTGTGATATACAATGATGTCGTAGTTCCTGAAAAGTCTGTTGCTTCGGGTGATATCTATTACGTGCAGAACGGTAACACCATTGTATTCTACAATGGAAGTAATAATCGCTTGATGACGGTCCATGGTGAAATCACTGTCATGGCGACAATGCCGACGTACGGCACGCCGGTTAACACAGGCGTTGCGCCAACTCCATCTCAAGATACAGGCGCTGCTGCCTACAAGATTCTTGTTGAACAGAACGAAACGAGAATAGCTGAAGGAACTGATTCAGATGCCTATTCAAATACAACCTATGTAGTCAAACTTTCCGCAGCTCCGACTGTGAATAGTGCGGTCTATGTGCGTATTTCTCCGACGAAGTTGATTGACAAGATTTCTTCTACCACTCCAGAACATCAGCTTGAAATTTCGTGCGCTGATACGGCATCTGTCGTTTCGACCGAAGCGGACGGAAGTCTGATTGTCAAATTTACGCAGGCCAACTGGCAGAGTGGTTTGACCATCAATGTCCATGCCAAGGCGGATGGATTTGACGAAGATTACGGAATTGTGAATGTTGATAAGTCTGAAAAACTTATTGATGAAGTCGATGGAGCCTTGTATGCATTTGGTGAAGGAACCACCGCTGAAAATGTGGATGCCGACACCCAGATGTTGTCGTATCAACACCATTTGACCGTTGGTGAAGAACTTAAGGAAGCTTCTGTGTATAACGAAAAGAACGAATATGACAGTAACTTGCTTGTGAGTGTCGATTCGCTGATGGAAGCCTCTTTATCCATTACTATGCCTGCTGGAGCGACGGTTTCGGCTTACGAGGGTAAGACCGTGCGTTTTGTCTCCACGAACGCGAACGGTGTCGCATGCGGTACTGATGATAACGGTAAAACGATATACAAGAATCAGTCGGACTGGTTTAGGATTGATAAATGCGAAATTAAGGGCGATAAACTCGTCTTTACGTTGAATTCGGCTGTAGACTACTTTACGAAGGATAATTCCAGCTTGCTCTTCTCGGGCAATAAGGATTACTTGTTCGTGAACGAAGCCGAAAGTGTCGATCGTATTTTCGTGAATAACCAGGCTGCTTCGAGGGATGCAAATAGTACATTTGAAGCCTTTGCCACCAAGCTCGCTGAAATGAATTTCGACCCCACCAAGACTTATACCAGCGAAGAGGTTGCCCAAATCGCGGCGGAACTTGGCTTGGTTGGCATGGATGCCGAAAATGTCCTGAGTTTCTTTAAGAATGTAAGCGAAACGGAAGGCTCCATGAACAAGGACCCGAACGCGTTGCGCTTCACGCATACCGAAATCGGTAAACGTGGTATTTCTGTTTCGGATTTCGAGTTCGGCGAATACAACCTGGGTTCGGGTTCCGATACGGTAAACGTGAACAAGACAATCTACCGCGAGGACGGCTTCCAGACATTTACCGTGGTAAATACGGGTTCGGGCGCTACTGGTGGAGACTCTACGGACGATACCGTGAACGTAAACAGCTATGCCGAAGAGACCGCTACAGTCATTGCTTCGGGAACATCGGCTATTCTTTCGGAACTAGCCGATAATGGTGGCGTAACATATAACTATGCACTTACTGGAAGCGCTGAGGCGCTTGTCGAAGCGATGGGGGCCCTTGACGAATCTGAAAAGATTTACGTAGATGCTATGCTGAGCGACGGCACGACCCAGCGCCGCGAAGTAAAGGCATTGTACGCCTCCTATTTCACTGTTGTACGCGCCTTTACGCTCGCCAGCAGTGTTACCGTTGACACTGTTAGCTTCAAGCATGGCTACAGTGGTGACGGCCAGCTTGTGGTGAACGCACAGGGTGGTGACGACAAAATCAACGCAACCTCAAATAACGTGACCCGCAACGACATGGTTGTTTTCGGTGGTCTCGGTGACGATACCATAAACATGAACTGTGGCGGCATAGCCTTCGGAGACCGTGGCCAAGTGCTTTACGGCGAAGATGCAAAACATCCTGTGACTGTACTTGGTTCTACCGATAGCGGCCTCGATTACACTACGGGTATAAGCAAGAACCACGGCGACGATACCGAATCTAACGGGCCTGTGCATCGTTTGCAGACGGATGGAGTGCGTCGTGGTGCATATGAAATCCGCTCAATGAACGATGACGAGGGTGGCGTTGACATCATTAATGTCGGTGGGACCGACAGCGTGGTGATAGGCGGTGCCGCAGGTGATACCATCACTGTTTCTGGCAGCAACAACATTGCGCTTGGTGATAATGGTTCCGTAAAATATTACAACGCTACGAATATGGGCGCGGTCTACGGTGATTCGCTCAACCTTGGCCTGCATACTGTGGAGACCACGAGCGATTCCGTGGGCGATGTCGATACCGTGACCATCAGTGGCGACAAGAACGTCGCCATGGGAGGCTTCGCAGGTGACTCCATCCGCATTACGGGCTCCGACAACGTTGCAATCGGCGACGGCGGTCGATATACCGTTACACCGGAGCGTCTCTATGCAGAGAGCAAGAACGAATGGGAAGGTGGTCAGGACTACATCAGTACTGGTGACGGAAAGAACGCTATCATCGGTGGAACCGATAAAGACACAATCCGCACTGGTGCAGGCAACGACGCCATTGTAGGTGACGGCGGCAAGGTTATCATGGACATTGAGCGCAATGCGTTGATGGTCACTAACGAGGGCTTCAACGTGGGCGAGGACCTGGGAACAGCCGGAGCCGATGACATCGACGCTGGTGACGGTGACAATGTCATCTTCGGAGGCCTTGGCAATGACGATATCCGTACCGGGAGAGGGAAGGATGTTGTGTTCGGCGACAATGGTTTTGCGACATTCAGGGGCAACGCCTCGGAAGCTCTGTCACAAGTTCACGATACACTGGCCGTCCCCGAAATCCGCAACGAGGCTACCCTTTCGTTCAATTTCGTGGGTAACTCGCAGACGGGGGTCCCGTCGGATTCGGAAACCGAGGCTTTTGGAGCGGACGGTTTCGCCGCCAAGAACTGGAACAACATCGGCGGACCCCTTTCTGGCACCTACGGCAACGACGACCGCGAAATCGTGCGTTTTGACGACGGCACTCGCGCAAGCGCCGTGAGCGTGAGCTACGGCGGTATCGAAAGGCACCGCACCACAGGTACGGACAACCGCATAAACCTGCAGGGCTACAGCCACAACTTCGCCAACTCCTCCACTGACGCAAATGCGGCCCTGATGAACAGCGGCCTCATGACCACGGCACCGAACTCCCAGAACGAGAACAAGCTGGAAGTTTCCGTTGACGGTCTTGCGCAGTACTTCACGCACTACAGCGTGATTGTGTATCTGGACTTGCCAGACTCCCACTCTGCGGACACAAGCAGCATCCGCAAAGTCAGTCTCTTCCTTGAGGGCTCTACGGAATCTGTCGCGAGCTACTTCGTGAACGATTCCGCCAATTCCAACTTCAATGGCACCTACAGACGCTCCGAGTACACAAGCATCGACAACATGCTTGCGGACTTGGCGCACAATGCGGCTGTACTTTCGGATGAACTGACTGGTGAAGATGCCGTGCTGATAGACACCACGAGCAATTACGTAGTGTTTGAGATTCCTAGTGGCTACTCCTCCGACCGCTTCCGTGTGGTAATCGAGGAGGCCTTCCCGGGACAGTCACCCAACGGCAAGAACCTGCCGGGCATCGCAGCCATCCAGGTGAATGGTTCGCTCCACGCCCAGGATGTGGCTGCATCTTCCGACATCACCCACGGTGGCGACGACACAATCTCCACAGGCGGCGGTGATGACATCGTCGTTGGCGGTACTGGCGGCGACAAGATCACCACTTATGGCGACGAACGCTACGGCATTTACGACAACGACGTTGTTTTTGGCGACAATGCCAAGATGGTCTTTACAGACCGTGACAACTCCGGGGCTACGGCCTCCATGCTTTCCATGGCCGAGTCCCTGGATTCCCGCGATATCGAAGGCAATTACGCTGACCGCATAATCACTGGCAACGGTAACGATGTCGTGGTAGGTGGGCTGGGTGCCGACTACATCGATTCCGGTGCGACTGCCGATGCCGACTCCATGCTGGATGGAATCAAGGTCGTTTCCTTCAACTTTACCCGCGAGAATGCTACAGCTGTCGAGATGGTCGCTCCAGGCGAGTATATCCCAGTGCTGGATGATAACAATCACCCCGTTTATGAGAATGGCGAACAGAAGTTCAACTTTATCCCGCACGAGACTGCTGGCGTCGTGGCAGACAACGACTGGACAAACCTTTACATAAAGAACAACCGTCTGCATATCGTTGGCGAAAACGAAAATAACTCCGACACCCCGGTAAAGCACGATGGCGTCGGGATTTCGCTTGTTGCCTATGACACGGCCGTGGGCAACGGGACGCAAAATTCAAGCCTTATGCTGAAGGATGACGCCCAGCTGGACGGCGACACGTCAAACTCCAGGCTGTTCAACGCCTACTATGCTGCCCAGCAGCAACAGGAAATCAAGCTCACGCTTACGGGCCTTGACACGTTCCGTACGGGGAGTGAACTCGGTGCGAGTGCGGCTTGCGATGTGTATGTTTACCTTGGTGGCGACCAGCAAGGTGTCGACTCGTACAACTACCTGTTCGATGTTTGTGGTCGCCAGCCCGGTGGCAACGCGCTCGACCAGCATTACTACCTGAACGACTGGACTGGCAATCATTTCGACGGCGACTATCGCCAGGTTACATGCTCCGTATCGCCTACTAAGGAAGATCTGCTTTCGCAGGTCGCTCCCGACATGAGCCTGATCGGAAACTACGTGGTGTTCCGTAACGTGACTTCTGCGACCTTCGAGGTCCGAATCCGCAACCTGTTCACCGACACGAACCAGTGGCCGCTGAACCTGCCCGTGATAACTGCCGTACAGGTCGTTGCCGTGGCGGACCGTAAAGATGATATTGCCATTGGTGGTGACCACGACAAGGATCTTGTCTTCGGTGACGACGCCCGCGTGACTTTCGATATTGACCTCCCGTTCGCCCGCAACGAGAACCAGGCCGATTACGCCAACCGAGCCGTCGAGGCGCAGAGCATCCATATCGACGGCAACGCCGTGGAAATCCCGCTTGATGGCGACGGGAAGCCTGTCGAAATGGGAGACACGATTCTGACCGGCAGGGACCGCGACGTGATTGTGGGCGGTGACTTCGGCGACACCATTACCATGGGTGACGGGGACGATGTTGCGATTGGCGACAATGCGTCGATAATCCTTGAGCACAACAATCCGATCGGCGTGTTCGCTCCCAGCGTGGAAATCATGCTGGAGCAGCACTCCGTCAATACTTCCAACGGCGAGGTGTTCCTTGGTAATGACAACACCCAGGCAAGCCAGATTCAGTCCAAGTTCGAGAATGGAGGCGTTCCGGGCGTGAGCCTTGTAGCTTCGACAAACGGTGGTACAGACACTTTCACCGATGTGACAGGCAAGGACTGGACCCTGCAGCAGGAAGTGACACCGGGCACGATTTCGCGCACGATTGACATTTCTTCGGGTGCGCAGGTGATTACCTTTGCCGAGGGCGAAACGGTGCTGCTGGTAAGCGACACCTGGCCCGGCAAGGACAATCCGTGGTGGAACCCGAACATCGTGCTGATTTCTGACGGTCAGGGCCATAGCGTCCCCGCCCTTGCATGGGAATGGGACGTGAACGGCTCAACCATGACGGCCTCGACGCAGGAAGGCTACTACTTTACCGTAGATATTCCCGACACTCCCAATGGCGATAACCGCTACGAAATCCGCGTGACCGCACTCGCCGCAGGCACCGCCGTCATTTCTATCGGGTAGTTTTTACTAGCTTTGGAGCGCAAATGCATATGAAGAAATTGGTAATAAAAAACATCGGTCCGATACAAAGTGTTTCTTTGGACTTGAAAAAGATAAACGTCGTAATTGGTCCACAGAGTGCGGGAAAAAGCTGCATTTTGAAAATAGCCTGTTTCTGTGCCTGGGCAGAAAAACGCATCTTGCTGGAACAGGGAAAAAATGGCTTTGCAAACTTTAGCTATGTCATTGATAATCTAATCGTATTCCATAAACTGGATGGTTATATCCGTTATGGAAGTCTTATTGAATATAAATCCGATTATGTTCATTTTATTTGCGATTTCAGTAAATCGACATTTGACTTGACTATATTTGAAGGTTGTTGGCGATACAAGCGAAGTAAGATTTCTTATATACCCTCGGAAAGAAATCTTGTTGCGGCTATTCCCAACTGGTTTGAGGTAAAGTTCGATAATACGAATATCCGAAACTTTATCGCAGACTGGAATGGTGTCAGGGGCATGTATAGTCCTGGCAATATGCTTGATATTTTGGATTTGAATGTCAAGTACTACTATGATGCGGAAGCATCTAGGGATTATGTCTTGCTTGGTGATGGAAACAAGGTTAACTTGACGAATGCTTCTAGTGGATTGCAGTCAGTTATCCCAATGTGGGCTTACCTGAAGTTCCTTTTTGATGAACAGTATTCTGCCAAGTTGCCATCCAATATCGTAAGTGATAGTGAAAACGAATCGGTGCTTTTCCATATATACGAAAAACGCTACAAAAAATCCCTGGAAGTGCTTGCAAGCGAAGACGATCGATATTTTGGAAAAGTCGGTCGTTTGACATTGCCCTTTAAATCTCAAGAAGACTATAAGGAATGTTTGAAACTATACGAGAACTTTACTCGCACGGCGTATTCGGATATATACCTGGAAGAACCCGAGCAGAATCTTTTCCCGCTTACGCAGGTCGAACTTGTACAAAGTCTTCTGAAAAATGCTTCGATGCATTCTGACGGATTGTTTATTGCGACGCATAGTCCCTACCTTTTATATGCGATTAACAATTATATGCTTGGATATATTGTTCGTGACAGATTGCAGGATGATGACCGAAAGGATTGTTTTGTAGATCCCCAAAATGTAGCTGCATGGGAATTACGTGATGGGACTGTAACCCCGCTACAAGATGAAGATGGACTCATTCGAGGCAATTACTTTGACCGCGTAATGAAGCGTGTGATGAGCGAATTTTCCAACTATGCAGCATACTATGGCTAACATTGCTGAAGAATTCGAACACGCCCGCGAATATCAAAGTGACGTGTGGGTCGCCGATTATACGGAACAGACGCGTTTCGAACCGGAGAGCGCAAAAAAGGGCGTCTGCGTCTCGGAATCCGAGTTTGACGATATAAAGTCATTCCATTTGCAAAATCCCAAACATATTGTAATCTACGGTGTTAATTTTGAAGAACATCCGGATTACTTTCCTGATTATTCCGGAATACTTTGAGCCATCAGTCCGGTGTCAGAGAGCCAGTGTTCCGGAGAAAGAGAGCCATAGCTATTAGCAAGGAAAGCTTATGGCAGGATAAAACTAGATGTTGGTCATTCAAAGCATTGCGTGTGCCTTTAAACTGATTGTAGGCAGGCGGCTCGCGCGAATAGGCTTATAAAATCCCGCGCGGTCCCAACATACTGTATTTGACCAAACAAATGAGCTATAAACAGGTGGCTCCACAGGTCCGGAATGATGGCTCCCATTTTTCCGGACTGGCGGCTCCGCCGCTCCGGAATAATCATTTCCCGATAAAACCAAGAATTGCGAATGCCTTTTCAAACCGAGAGATGTTGTTGATGGTGGATTTTTGCTTCTTTGCGAATTGAAGTATTGTAGAGCGCACAACATCGAGGCTAATGCGGACAAGGCTTACGAACAGCTTAAGTCAACCTGGTCGCATTTGGAAAGCCAGCAAATCTTCGATAGAAATCACTGCAAGAGTTTTCTCAATATATCTGTTCCTGACCATAGCGATAAATCGCCTTTCAAATCTTTCACGGCAAACCAGGATGAAGAATTGAAATGGCTCAAGGAATATAAGATAAATTTGCTTGGTGAAAATGACCTTTTGATTCTTGATAAGGGCGTTGTCAGAATCCCAGAAACGGAAATATAGACTAGCCCTATTCCGCGGTCAGGTCGTCGCGCAGCACGAGTCTATCGTTTTTCCAAGATTCCAGCCCATTCTGGAGCAGCAGCTTGCCAGTGGCCCGTTGCAGCCTTACGTCGATGATCCGCAATGCCCTCATGTTTTCGAGCTGCCTGCGTTCCGCTTCGCGAAGGTCTTCTTCCATCTCGAAAATTTCGCGATAGTTGCTCTTACCCAGGGCGAGCTTCTTGAATTCCTCTTCCAGTTCCTTCTTGTGGTATTCCACGGCGATCTGGCCGTAACGCCACTGTTCGCGGATTTCCTTTGCCCTGTTCTGCAAAATGCGGTATTCCTCGAATATCTGAGCCTGCAACAGGGTGAGCCTTGAACGTGCCGCCCTAACGCTGTATTTCTGTGCCGAAATTCTATGGCGTTCGGCAACTCCACCAAACAGGGGAACGTTGATTTCAATTCCGCCCGCAAGCACTGTCTGGCGCTTTTCCTCGGTCTTGAAGTTCCTCACGGCTTCCCGTGCGTTCTTGTTCCTGCTTCTTATGCCATAATTGCCCACAAGGTCAACGGTCGGAAGCCAGTCCGCCTTTCGTGCAGAAAGTTCTGATTCTCGGAGCATGAGTTCCGCTCCCTGGGAAAGGTATGCCGGGTGCATGAGCGACATGGAATCAAGGAATGTCACGGAATCCTGTTCCGTGGCCGGTTCAGGCTCCATCCCAGGCGCCATCGCGATAGGGCGTGTATCGTGCATGTATTCTCCGGAAGAAAGAACAAGCAACAACGCGAGCCTTGCATTTCGCAACTTGTCAAGGGCGTCGAGTCTTGCGGACTCCCTGTCGGAGTATTCTGCTTCTGCCTTGCTGTAGTCCATGGCTGAAAGCAATCCCAGCTGCAGTCTTTTTCCGGCATCTTCCAGAATGTCGCGAGCGACCTTCGCAGATTCCGTGGCCGAAGCCAAAAAACGGTCCGCATAGTAATAGTTCCAGTAGGCATCACAGAATTTTTCAAGAATTTCATTCAACGCATCACGGAACTTCTGGTATGCAATTTCCTTCCGCAGCCTTCCTTGCTCCAGTTCGTTCATCGGTGACAAAAACAAAGGGCCGTCCTTGAGCAAGTGCTGGCGCAGTTCCCCGCCAAAGTAAAGTTCCGACGTGTAGTCGCTGTGTGTATATGCGGCCTGGTTAAAACCCACATTGTACTCGGTGCCTGTAGGGAGCGCCCCCTGCACACCAAGCTTGTATTCTTCCTTTGTCTCCGTGAAAAGCGCACCCGGTCTTTCTGCAGTTTCCTTGAAGGCTCGACCGACAAGTCTAGGCTCGAACTTGCCCAGGGCGCTGGTTGCAGCCTCCGATTCCGACAGCCAGGCAAACTTGGCTTCGTTTACGTCGGCATTGTTTGCAAGCACCGTCTGCAACGCCGTCTCAAAATCAAGGAACAGCGAGTCACCCTCGGCAAAGGCGAATGCCGTGGCGAGCAAAATGACGGTGTATATCGCGCGGAACTTCATTTCAGGATGACTTTCCCCGTGACACCTGGTTCGATTGCCTTATCGGCATTGTCAAAGACAATCTTTATTGTTCGGAGCATACTGGCCTTGTCAACCACAGGCGAGACGAACTCGATTTTACCCTTCTTGCTTCTGCTCTGCTTGCGACCGTCCAGGGTAAGGCTCACCTTCTGTCCGACTTTCAGCTTGCCGGCCTTGTCAGCAATTATGTAGGCGACCATGCGGCAGGTGCGTACATCCGCTATTTCCAGGATTGGTTCCAGCGCCTCGACGCTTTCGCCGTTGTTCTTGGAGATCGTTGCCACCTCGCCGTCAAATGGGGCTATAAGGAACCTTTTAGACAGCTCTACCTTGGCCAGGTCATGTTCCAGTTTCGCCCGTTCCTTATCGTTCGTTGCAGCGGAGTATTCGGCAGAGGCTACATCGTAGTTCATCTGCTTTTCCCAGACCTGTTCAGCGCTCACGGAGTTGCTGTTCTCAAAGAGACTCTTGGTTGCATCAAGGTCCTTCTTGTAAGTCTCCAGTTTTGCCTTTGCCGAATGCAGAGCCGATGAGTCCTTCTCTGCCATCGCCGTAATGCGAACCCGCAGCTGTTCCTCGTTGTTCTCCAGGCTTATCAGCGTATCGCCCTTGTGCACAAAGGAACCTTCCTTCACCCAGATACGTTCAATCTTGCCCGATACGGTGAACCCGATGCGAGCCTGGTTTATGGGTTCTGTAACGCCATCGAAAGTACCCTGGGCGAATGCTCCCATGGCAAGCCCAAGGATCAATACGAATTTCCTGACCATACAGGCTATTCCTCAGCCTTGCTAGAAGAACTGGCGACGCTGGAAGAACTTGCTTCCGCAGAGGAACTGGATGTTACAGAGGAACTAGAAGCCTCAGAAGAACTAGACGCTTCGGAAGAGCTGGATTCTTCTGAAGAACTTGACTCCGGTGCCTTGGTCAGTTCAGTGAGGATGGTTAGCCCTTGCATGTAGAGGCCATTCCTTGCGTGTACCGTAAGGTTCATGCCGATGGTGTCTCCTGCAACAAGGGAGTCGTCGAAGGTCTCGAACATCTTGACGAACAGCGTATCCACCTTTGTCCATGCGTCCGCATTCGGCGATTCATTCCCTGCATAGACAGTCTTCTTTGTCTTTGGAGTCTTGCTCCATTGCACACCGCTCCTGTCTGTTGCGAGGGTGTCAGAGAACTTGATCCATAGAGTGTCATTTACAGAGAATGTGGCTCGGTAATTACTGTTTGAAGCCCAGGCGTTGCTGGTAACAACGTACATTCCGCGACCGGTCGTAAATGCTGCGTCGCCGGACAGATTTTCGGTAAGCCTTTCGCCCGATTTTGTATAACCCACGATGCTTACGGAATATCCCTTTTCGGCTTCGAAGGGAACCGCGTGACGAAGGTAGAGCGTATCGCCCTTGACTTCCGGGGTGAGCATTACGGTGGAATCGCTTGCAACACTAACAGAGAGATTTTCCTTGCTCAAGGCTTCGCTGAAAACATAGTAGGGCGTAGTAAGCGGCGAAACGTTGCTGTAACCCATACGGTTTTTATCCATAACGTTGGATGCGATGATGACTGGAGCACTTTCCATGAGGGTGTCACGGGCGAGGAACGTTCTGCCAAGGTCGTAAACGGCGTCTGAACGAAGTCTTGGCAGGACCTTGTTTGCAAAGCGGTAGGTCTTGCCCTTGTAAACGAAGGATTCCGCTGTAAGCGTAAGTCCAGAATCTGCAGGAAGCCCCTTGAACGAGAAGGTCCCTAGGGAGTCGGTTGTCGCAAGGAACGTCTCTGGAGCGATGTTGATGAAGCTGGTGTCCTGATGGACGATTCTGAGCTGCACCTTTGCTGCCGGAGACTTTACGCCAGTCGCCTCTTCCTGGATAAACAGTTCGCCAGAAACGCCTGCGTTAAGCGGCGAAAGCCTGATTACACGGGAACTGCTTGCGACCACACCCTCCATATAGCTGGATTCGCCCGTAGAAGAAACCGTTACAACCTTCGGTGCGTAGAACAGCGTATCGCCATCATCAACGTCATAATGGCTGAAAGTGAATGTACGCTGACCGTATGGCAGACCGTCTATAAAAAACGCGCCAGACTTGTCGGTAGTCGAGGTCTTTTGTTTACCGGAATCATCAACGTATTCGATTGTAGCCCCGTCGAGGCCGATCCCTGTGGAGCCATTTACCACGCTACCGGAAAATGTCCACTTGGAGTAGTCGTCGCCTTCGGAATCGGAAACGGAACAGCCCGTGAAAAAAGCCGTGGCGGCAATCAGCAATGAAAAAACGGCGTTGGTCTTTGACAGGTTCATAAATCCCCTTGTTTAGACAAAAAAATTTAGTAAATAGGTTATATTTTGCTAAATATCTATAAGGAATTAAACTAAAAAACAAAGGAACTTGATATGGCCGAAAATAAGCAGCCCACAGTAGAATGGAATGACAAGGACATGCGCACCACTTACGTGAACGCAACGAACGTGGTTGCCGGTCGAGAAGAAGTGATGATGATCCTCGGTGTAAATCAAGCCTGGCAGATGAACCAGGAAAAGGTCAATGTCGCAATCTCTGACCGCATCGTGATGAACCCATACACCGCAAAGCGCCTCGCTATCATGCTCAGTGCTACCGTGCGCGCCTACGAAAACAAGTACGGCAAGATCGACCTCGGCTTGACTGCCCCGGTTGCAAGCCCGGCCCCGACAGCTCCCGCGACCGCCAAAGCCACTGGCAAGTCGGCCAAGTAACGCCCGCTCCAACCTCCCCCCCCAAGGTCCAATCTCTTTGGGGGGAGGGGGAGGAACATAGTTTTTCTTTAGGTAAGAGGATTTTATGCCTGTAAAAATCTTTATAAGTCATTCTTGCTCAGATAAACCTGTAATTGAGGCTTTGCAGAGAATGCTTCAGTTGGCGTGTAACTTGAAACAACAAGATTTCTTTTGTACGAGTATTTCTGGAATGGGATGCTCTGGGGGTGATTTTTTTTAATGAAACAATCAGAAAATCTCTACAAGAAGCTTCTGTCGTTGTTGCTTATCTTTCTAAAAATTATAAGCAGTCGGAATTTTGTTGTGCAGAATTGGGCGCGACATGGATTTCTAGAGAAAGTAAACTTTTTGTACCTCTATTAGATTCTGAGTTGGACTACAAGGCTTTTGGTGGCGTTCTAAATGGAACGCATTTGTATAAAATAAATGATAAAGCGAATTTATTTTCTACGGTGCAGTCAATCATAAAAACATGTCGGTCCAAATCCGATTTGCCTTATCTATCAGATCAAATAGATCATTTTATTAAAGAATATCCAGCGCTAAAAACAAAAGTTCCAAATCCTTTTATTTGTACTGAAGAACAATACAATGCTTTGGTGAATGCGCGTGATTCTTTAAGGACGATAAACGCAGAATTAAATGCGACTATAGAGCTTAATGAAAAAGAGATTGCTCGCTTAAAAGAATTAAAAGATGCTGAAGAGGTCAGGAATCTTGAACTAGAAAATAATAGAGACTCTTTGCAGGCCTTTAAGGATGCCGCACATGAGGTGTATTTGAAGGGAAAAGAAATGAATAGTTATGTTCGCAAGTTCATTATTTATGATTATTTCGGCTTGACTGTTAGAGATTGTGATGATGAGGTTTATAGGGAATATGTTAAGGCGAAGGATGCTGGTTATTTAAGGGAACCATTTGACGGCGATTTTCGCGTCAATGAAGAAAATAGGCATGTAAGAAAAATTCATTCTGCTCTAGCACAATTTAAGGACTTTGCCGAATCTCTAGATGACGAAGCTGCTCGTGTTGTTGAAGACGAATATGATGCTGACTTTAATTTGAATAATACAGAATTTATTGATAAGGTTTTATGCTAGACGACAGGTTTTGGTTATGACCGAAGAAGAAATTGATGCTATTTGGCAAAAAGGCCGAATTGTGCCTGACTATGACCCTTCCAAGTTCAGGAAGGATGCCTGCGGCGCATGGATTGCCCGTGATAAATATGGCGATGCAGATGCCGATTTTGGCTGGGAAGTTGACCATATTTATCCGCAAGCTTTAGGTGGTGGCGACGATGATGTAAACAAAAGACCTCTTCATTGCAAAAATAATCGAAGCAAGGGCGATGACTATCCTTCTTATAAGTCTGCAGTGACCGCTCGTGGAAATAAAAATGTCGAGCTTGAACGAATTCTTGTCGTGAATAAGAATAAAATGGAACTCTTGAACTCTAAGTATGGAGCGCCCAATGCTTGAAAAAATGACAGTAAAAGGCTTGCTGCATCAGTTCAATTATGAACTGAACTTGACCAATGAAAACGGATCTGCTGTAAAGTATATTACAGGCCCGAATGGATTTGGTAAAACGACGATTTTGAAACTGTTGGTTGCTTTGTATGGTGCCGATTGGAAGACAATGGCGGCATTGCCGTTCGATTCTTTTGAATGTGTAATGGACGGTAAAACCTTAAGCGTAACGAAAGAAGAGTGGCAGATTATACAAAATGATGATTCAGATGAACAAGATGACCTTGACGTGCTGTTGACCATTTTGTTTGATGGTCAAGAACCGTTGCGTGTCTCTATAAGGGGGCGTGATGGGAAGTTCTTCACGCCAAAAAGGAACGGAGACCGCTCTGTCGAGATGATTCTTTCGCAAAAGAGAATCCTTTATATTCCAGATACACGGGTTGATGAAAAAAGACTTCCTAAAAGGAATCATAGGTCTCCTGTAAAGACCTGTAATGATTCTTTCGTGAAGTACCTGACGACTCTTTCCGAAAAAATTGAGAGCCTTTTAAAAACCAAGCTCAAAAATGAAATTCTGGCAAAAGAATCCATTGATGGCCTGAAATTCCCTTTGATTGATAAAATGCTCAGTTTCGGATTAAATCCCGAATTCTTGACCGATGTAAAAAAGTATGGTTTAGTTGTTGAAAGAATTTTGGAAGAAAACGGCTCTGTTCAGCATGAAATCGATAAAATCGAAAAGTTTGTGGGACTTGTAAATCGATATGAATTTATCAACAAGAAAATCTCAATATCCGAGAAAGATGGTTTCCGATTTAAGCTGACAGATGTGTATAAGACAATTGTAGATTTGGATGATTTGTCTTCTGGCGAACGACAATATTTGATGCTTGTTTATAAAATGCTGTTTGAATCAAGCGAACATACTTTAGTTCTTGTCGATGAACCAGAAAATTCAATGCATATGTCTTGGATTCTTGAGTTCCCTAAAGTTGTTAAGGAACTTTGTAAGTGGAACAATTTGCAATTCATTATCTGCACCCATAATTCCAATATCTTCGAACAAAGATGGGACATGTCGCAGGATTTGTTTGAAATGAATCAATTGAGGGAAAAGGAATGAATCGAACATCATTACGGGAAGTGACTGAAGCTAGCCGTCCTGGCGACACTTTAGGTGCTATTCGCTTAAACATTAATTCAACTATGCCTGCAACGTGGATTGTTGTTGAAAGTGACTATGATGTTAAAATTTATGAGAAGTTTTTTTCTGAAAATCGACTAAATGTTCGCAGTTCTTTAGTCAATGGAGAGCGAAGCTGTATTAATGTTGAGTTTATTGTGAAAGCCGTGTTAAACGATGGATATAAAAAATTTCTAGGCATTCGAGATCGAGATTTTGTTGATTTTATAGAATCTTATAATAAACCGAACAATGTATACTTGACAGACCAGCGTGATATAGAAATGCAAATGCTAGAATCTGATAAAGTTGTTTTGTCGCTTAAACAGAAAGATGCTGATATAGAACAAAAAATAGATGATGTTAAACCGATTGCTCGGGCTATTGGGTGTTATAGAATATTTAATGATATTCATAGATGTGGTTTTTCTTTCAAAAAGAATGTAAAACACAGTGTGTTTTATGATAAATCCGCAGGTGAACTGATAGAATCGCCTTTGTCAACGCTGGAATCGAAATTTTTTGCAAACAAATCTGACGAAGAAAAAACTTTGTTCGGTGAATTAAAAACTCAATGTGCTCAAAGGGAATATTTTTTCGTATGTTGTGGTCATGATTTTGTCAAGTTCTTACAATATTTGACAAATGAAACTATTCCCGATTTGGTCAATTTTATTCCCAAGCATTATGACATGGATGCTTTTAAGCAGTCTACCCTTTATACTGATTTAAAAAACTGGGCTGATAGTAATAATGTTTCACTATTTGAGGGAACATAAAAGTTTTTGCAAGAATGAAAGAGTTCAAAGAAAATCCCTTTATAATCGAGTCGCTGGAACGGCGACAGATGATGGATGGCGCTCCGGGCGACATTGTGCTGCCGGGTGGCATTGAACAGCCCGAAGCGGTTATCGAGGCCCCGGCGGTGATTGGCGAGATAGAACAGCCCGTCAATGTGACCCCATACGACGCCGACTTCTTGACTAGGGCGAGCATCAAACAGCTTGCCAATACGGAATTTGTCCGCAACCCTGAGACGGGGCTGTATGTGGCAGAAGATTCCGGCGAACTTGTCAAGTCCCTAAACAAGGACTTGATAATAAACCCAAAGAAAAATTTTGAAATACAACAGTCTGCACCGCTGAGCGCTGCGGACATTCAAGCCTTGCTCTCTATAGACCCGGACAACCTGGGCGGCAGTGGCAACATAAAAGTTTAATAACAGGAGAATGGATAATGAAAACGATAAAGAAACTCGGATTGGTGAGCGCTGTAGCTTTTGCGCTGTTCGCCTTTAACGCCTGCGGCGATGACTCCAACTCTACCAGCGCATCTGGTGAAAACAGTTCCCTGAGTTCCGCAGTTGAGGACGATGAATCATCCTCCAGCATCAATGACAATTCTTCCTCTTCTGTCATTCCGGGTTCCTCATCAAGTGTCATCCTGAGCGACAGCGAAGAATCCAGTAGTAGCGTCAAGGGCAGCGACACAGCCGATGTGTCATCTTCTTCTGTCATTTCCGACCCCGATCGGGAATCTAGCAGTTCCTCGGTGAAATCTAGCAGCAGCTCGGCTAAGTCCAGTTCGTCGGTTAGTTCGTCTTCGAGTGAAAAGCAAAGCAACAGTTCTGAAGGGTCATCTAGTTCTTCCGTGAAACAATCTTCTTCGTCAGTTGCTTCGAGTAGTAGCGAATATGTGCCGTTTGATCATTCCCAGACACTTGGAAGTATAGGGCAAGAGGGCGTTTATAAGACATTTACTGATTCGCGCAACGGACGCAGTTACTATTACATGGAGTTCAAGGGTGTAAACAAGCAAGGCGACTCGGCGACGGTCACTGCCATGGCTGAGAACTTGAATATTGGAGAGATGGTCGCCGGCGACAAGGACCAGGCTGACGATTCGAAGGTAGAACGCTATTGTTATGACAACGACACCATCAACTGTGACCGCTATGGCGGTCTCTACCAGTGGGCGGAGATGATGAAATTGCCCAGCGAATGCAATACCAAGAGCTGTGCCGACAGTATAAAGCCAAACCACCAAGGTATCTGCCCCGACGACTGGCGCCTGCTCACCTACGATGATTTCGTTGTCATTCTCAATTCCAACGGCAACAACGATGGCATCAAGGGAGTCCGTTCCACCTTCGGCTTCGGCGGTTACAACACCACTGGGTATAGCCTTGTGGGTGCGGGGTATAACTGGAATTATGGATTTAAGAATATAGGAGAAGCGGTGTATTGGTTCTATCCAGAAGAAGATGCAGATTCTCCAGCAACAAAGGCTTCGGACTCCTTTACGGGGCAGTCCTTAAATAGTTTTGCGAAATATTCAACGAAAAAGATAAATGGTTTTTCCGTCCGTTGTGTTAAGTCAAAATAAAATGGCTCTTCATCAACATGTGTGGGTGGCTTCGCCACCCTTTTTTGTTGACTTTCGCCTAAATTAAACAAAAAATGGGCTATTTTCTAAAATTTAAT
>NZ_FRBE01000030.1 GCF_900142535.1 Fibrobacter sp. UWEL | reverse complement strand
TATCGTCCCCAGTTCTACTTCCGCACTACCGACGTTACTGGTACCATCCAGCTGCCGGAAGGTGTCGAAATGGTGACCCCGGGTGACACCGTGACTATCCACACCACTTTGATTGCTCCGATCGCTATGGAAAAGCAGCTCCGCTTTGCTATCCGCGAAGGTGGCCGTACCGTTGGTGCTGGTTCCGTAACCGAAATCATCAAGTAATCGGGATATACAATGCCTAGAGAACTCATCGTGCTCGAATGCACAGAATGCAATCAGCGCAACTATGATTGCGATAAGAATAAGCGTCTTCACCCCTCTCGCGTAGAGTACAAGAAGTACTGCCGTTTCTGCCGCAAGCATACTGTTCACAAGGAATCCAAGTAAGGAAGTCCGAATAGGTCGGTAGCTCAATTGGTAGAGTCACGGTCTCCAAAACCGTTGGTTGGGGGTTCGAGTCCCTCCCGACCTGCTCACTTCCCGGAGTCAACATGCGTAAGATCAAGCAATATGTCAAGGAATCCATCCAAGAATTAAAACAGGTTACTTGGCCTACTTGGGAAGAACTCAAGGGTTCTACTCTCGTGGTAATTCTTTTCAGCGTTATCATGGGATGCTATATTGCTGGCTTAGACGTTGGTCTCTCTTGGGTTGTTGAAAAGATTATGGGAAGAGGTTAATCATTATGATGCGTTGGTATGCAATCCACACCTTTTCCGGTCAAGAAAACAACATTAAAAAACGTATCGAGCAGATGATTGA
Source organism: Fibrobacter sp. UWEL (assembly GCF_900142535.1). Taxonomy (NCBI): domain Bacteria; kingdom Pseudomonadati; phylum Fibrobacterota; class Fibrobacteria; order Fibrobacterales; family Fibrobacteraceae; genus Fibrobacter; species Fibrobacter sp. UWEL. The sequence continues at coordinate 21,465 of NZ_FRBE01000030.1, read as the reverse complement.
ACGCGAAGGCGTTCAAGACAGGTTCGGTCAGATTATCGTGCCGACTCGCGAAGTGGTTTCTACCGTTCGCGGTCGTCGTCGCGTATCTACACTGAACACCATGCCGACGTACGTAATCATTGAAATGGTGCTGGACGAGCTCACCCAGCATTTGGTGATGAACATTAATGGCGTCACCCATTTCCTTGGAATGACCCAGACTAAGCGTGTGGCCATTCCTTTAACACAGAGCGAGGTCGATCGCCTTCTTGGAGTTGATCCTAGTAATTCTGCAGAAGGTGAGATCCAAATTCCGTACACAATTGGCGAAAATGTCCGCATCAAGGAAGGTCCCTTCAAGGACTTTGTGGGCGTCGTAGACGAGATTATGGATTCCAAGATCAAGGTCATGGTTACCGTATTCGGTCGCTCTACGCCTGTTGAACTTGCCTTTAACCAGGTTGAGTCCGACAACGTTTAATGTTACGGTTTTTGACACGGAGATAATACAGTGGCAAAGAAAATCACAGGTTATATTAAGCTCCAGATTCCCGGTGGTGCAGCTAATCCGGCTCCTCCCGTAGGTCCCGCCCTTGGTCAGAAGGGTGTGAACATCATGGAATTCTGTAAGCAGTTCAATGCAAAGACTCAGGACGCCAAGGGAATGATCATTCCCGTGGTTATCACTGTCTATGCTGATAAGAGCTTTACCTTCATCACGAAGGTTTCGCCGGTTCCGGCCCTCATTAAGAAGGCTGTCGGCATTGAAAGTGGCTCTGGTGAACCCAACCGTAAGAAGGTTGCAAAGATCACTAAGGCCCAGATCCAGGAAATCGCTCAGAAGAAGATGCCGGATCTTAACACAATCGACCTCGAAGCCGCTATGCGCATGGTTGCAGGCACTGCCCGCTCCATGGGTGTTGAAGTGGTTGACTGAGGCAGGTAATTCACCGTTACGTATCTGACAGGAAAACTTCATGTTCAGAGGAAAAAAATACAAGAAGATTGCTGAAGCTATCGAACGCAACAAGGCATACGATCTGACTTCCGCTCTCGAAATTCTTAAAAAGTCCGAGGTGAAGTTCGACCAGACCGTCGAAATTCATTTTAACCTCGGTGTGGATCCTAAACATTCCGACCAAGTGGTTCGTGGCACTGTCGTGCTGCCTCACGGTACCGGTCGTCAGGTCCGCGTTTTGGTATTCTGCAAGGACAATAACCTTGAAGTTGCTAAGGCTGCTGGTGCTGATTACGCAGGTGGCGCTGACTTGGTTCAGAAGATTCAGGAAGGCTGGCTGGACTTTGACGCAGTCGTTGCTACTCCCGACATGATGCCGGTGATCAGCAAGGTTGCCAAGGTTCTCGGTCCTCGTGGTTTGATGCCGTCCCCCAAGGCAGGCACTGTGACTATCAACGTAGCACAGACTGTTAAGGAACTCAAGGCCGGTAAGATTCAGTACCGCGTTGACAAGGGTGCAAACGTACATGCTCCCGTTGGCAAGCTCTCCTTCACTCTCGATCAGCTGGTTGAAAACACCAAGGCTGTCATCGACTCTGTTGTGAAGGCTAAGCCCCAGACTTCCAAGGGCACTTACATTAAGAGCCTTACGTTGTCCGCAACGATGGCTCCGGGCATCAAACTTGATTTGGCAATGACACGCTAGGAGATACACCATGAAAGCTGTAGTTAAGAAACAACAGACCGTGGACGCTATCGTAGAATCCTTCCAGGGTGCTACCGCTGTCTATCTGCTCAACTATCAGGGTATGACCGTTGATAAGGACAATGCCCTCCGTAAGGCACTGACCTCTAAGGGTGTCAAGTACAAGGCTGTGAAGAATACTCTTCTCAAGCGCGTACTCGCTGCTCTGAAGGTCGAAGGTCTTGACGAACAACTGACCGGCGCAACTTCTGTGATGGTTGGTTTCGAAGAAGACCCGCTTCTGCCTGCTCGCGAAATCGAAGCATTCCATAAAGCAAACCCCGACTTCTTGATCTCCAAGAGCATCTTCCTCGACGGAAAGCCGATGCCTGGTACCGAAGTTGTTAACCTGGCTAAGATTCCGGATCGTAAGGGCATGATCGCAATGATCGTCTCTATGGCTCTGGGCCCGGGTTCTACCATCGCCGGTCAGATCAAGACTCTCCAGGAAAAGCTGGAAGAGGGTTCCTCCGAAGCACCGGCTGCAGAAGCCGCTCCGGAAGCTTAATTAACAAACCACAAATCCAAACATTTAAACGGAATAATTGGAGATACACATTATGGCAACTGATATTAAGGCATTGGGCGATCAGATTGTTGCTCTCACTCTTCTCGAAGCTAAGGCTCTCGCTGACTACCTCAAGGAAACCCACGGCATTGAAGCTGCTGCAGGTGGTGCTGTAGTTATGGCTGCTGCTGCTGCTCCCGCAGAAGAAGCTAAGACTGAATTCGACGTTATCCTCGTCGAATGCGGTGCTAAGAAGATGGACGTCCTCAAGGCTGTCCGCGCTATCACCGGTCTCGGCCTTAAGGAAGCTAAGGACCTCGTCGAGAAGGCCAACAGCGTCGTTAAGGAAGCAATGCCGAAGGCTGACGCTGAAAAGCTCAAGAAGGAACTGGAAGACCTCGGTGCCAAGGTTGCACTGAAGTAATGCTTTCACTTCACTAAATCTTTAGTACGCCAAATGCCTGCACTTTATGTGTGGGCTTTTGGTGTATAGAGATTTTTTTGCTATTTTTCGACAAAAAAAAGCTCTTCACCGGATGAGGTATTTCAAATGACGACGGAGCGAAAAAGCTATTCCTCCAACAAGTTCCAGCTGGAACTCCCGTACCTGATCGAAGTCCAGAAGGCTTCGTACGAGCAATTCCTTCAGAAGGATATCCCCCAAGAAAAGCGCCTGACCGTTGGTCTGCAGCGCGTGTTTAAGGATATCTTCCCGATTACAGATGTTAAGGGTCTTTTCTCCCTGAACTACGAAGGATATTATTTCGGTATCCCGAAATACAGCATCCCCGAGTGCCGCGAACGCGGACTCACGTATTCCATGGAACTCTTCGCAACTCTGTCTCTTCAGATTTTCGAAGAAGATGGCGAAGATCGCAAGCTCAAGGAAGAAGTCAAGAATGACGTTCTGGTTTGCGAACTCCCGATCATGACTGAAAATGGTACGTTCATCGTCAATGGCGCTGAACGCGTTGTCGTTTCTCAGTTGCACCGTTCTTATGGCGTTAGCTTCTCTGACGAACTCCAGCCCACCGGCCGTACTGACTACAAGAGCCGCATTATCCCGCACCGCGGTGCTTGGGTGGAATTCAACACCGAAGGCGACGTCCTTTACCTCATTATCGACCGTAAGAAGAAGCTTGCCGCAACCGCAATGCTTCGTTGCATCGGTTTCGAAACTACTCAGGAAATCCTGAAGCTCTTCTACAAGAAGACCGACAAGGTTAACTTCAAGGAAATGTTCAGCCAGATCGATGAAAATGGCGTGAGCGTCCTGACCGACCGTATCGTATTTGAAGACGTGATCGACACCAGCACCGGTGAAGTGATCGTCGCTGCTAACACTGTTCTCGACGACAAGAAGCTCGCTGCTCTTGATCAGAGCGATGTTGAAGAAATCGTTCTTCTCTCCAAGGACGAAGACAATCTTCTCATGCACTACACCCTGGCTGCAGACAAGACCAAGTCTCGCGAAGAAGCTCTCAAGGCTATCTACTCCGTGACTCACCAGCAGCAGGATGAAGCTCCTGACATGCGCACTGCCGAACTTTACTTCGACAGCCAGTTCTTGACCGACCCCCACAAGTATGATCTTGGCGAAGTGGGTCGTAACCGTCTGAACGCAAAGATTTACAACAAGGCTGAAATCCGCGAAGTCCTCGCTGAACTCGGTCCTGAATTCAAGATTCCGTCCAACCAGACCATGACCATGAGCAAGGCAGACTTCCTCGCCATGATCGAATACATGGTTGGTCTCTACAATGGTACCGATGGTTACTCCCTCGATGATATCGACCACTTGGGCAACCGCCGTACCAGGTCCGTTGGCGAACTTCTCGCTAACCAGATCTCTGTAGGCCTTTCTCGTATGTCCCGTGTGATCCGTGAAAACCTCACTCTCCACGGCGAAGACGAACAGACTACTCCTCGTGAACTGGTCAACACCCGTATGGTGTCCACCGTTGTGCAGGCCTTCTTCGGCTCCAGCCAGCTGTCCCAGTTCATGGACCAGATGAACCCGCTTTCTGAACTTACTCACAAGCGTCGTCTCTCCGCTCTTGGTCCTGGTGGTCTTTCCCGCGAACGCGCAGGCTTCGAAGTCCGTGACGTGCACTACACTCACTACGGCCGTCTCTGCCCGATCGAAACTCCGGAAGGCCCGAACATCGGTCTTATCAACTCCCTCGCTTCCTTCGCAGTCGTTAACCAGTACGGCTTCATCGAAACCCCGTATCGTATCGTGGGTCTCGTAGACTTCAAGGATGCTCAGGGCAACATCGTGAAGGCTCCCGTGTCCAAGTGGCACTACGGCATCTTCAAGGCTTTCGTCCACGATCCGCACCTGTTCCTCGAACTGGAACTGACCAAGAAGCAGATCGACTCCGTTCGCATGAACCTGGACAACAAGCAGCGTGACCTCTTCGAAGGCTTTGTGAACAAAGTATTCGCATTCAAGGACGCTGAAGGTGAAGTGACCTACTACCGTAACGGCCTCACTGTTGAAGACTTCAACGGCAAGCCCGACTACGAACAGGTTGGCACTACCATTGAACAGATCGTTTCTGATTACATCATCTTCCTCACCGCTGATGAAGAAGACGAATTCAAGGTGGCTCCGGCTTCTACCGAACTCACCGACGACAACCGCTTCAAGGGCGACATGGACGGTTACGTAATCGTTCGTGACAAGAGTGAATACCCGCACGTCATGCGTCAGGATTCCATCGCTCTCGACGACTTCGAAACTGACCGTATCGACCTCATGGACGTGGCTCCCATGCAGATCGTGTCCGTGGCTGCAGGTCTTATCCCGTTCCTCGAACATGACGATGCTAACCGTGCATTGATGGGTTCTAACATGCAGCGTCAGGCTGTGCCTCTGCTCCGTGCAGAAGCCCCCGTGGTTGGCACTGGCCTGGAACGTCGTGCAGCTCTCGACTCCGGTACCGTCGTTCGTGCAAAGCACGATGGCCGTATCAAGTTCGTTGACGCTCGTAACGTTGTTGTTGAACGCGGCGACATGGTCGATGGCAACTTTGTGCCTCTCACCGGTCTCGGCGAAAACTACGAATTCCTCGGCAAGGATCCTATTGACGAATACGTTCTGCGTAAGTTCGAACGTTCCAACCAGGATTCCTGCATCAACCAGAAGCCCATCGTTAACGTTGGCGACTTCGTGAAGGCTGGCGACGTGCTGGCTGACGGTGTCTCCACCGATCACGGCGAACTGGCTCTTGGTAAGAACATTTTGATCGGCTTCCTCCCGTGGAATGGTTATAACTACGAAGACGCCGTTATCATTTCCGAAGAACTGGCAATCAAGGACACCTTCACTTCCATCCATATCGAAGAATACGAAATGGAAGTTCGCGACACCAAGCGCGGCCCGGAAGAACTGACCCGCGAAATCCCCAACGTTGGCGAAGACGCTCTTCGCAACCTGGACGAAAACGGTGTGGTTCGCGTCGGTGCAGAAGTTACCGCTGACGATATCCTCGTCGGTAAGGTTACTCCGAAGGGTGAAACTGAACTGTCTCCGGAAGAACGTTTGCTCCGTGCAATCTTCGGCGAAAAGGCCGGCGATGTACGTGACACCTCCCTGAAGGCTCCTCCGGGAATGAAGGGCATCGTGCTCGAAACCCGCGTCTTCAGCAAGAAGGACAAGGCTGACAAGAATAGCAAGGAAAAGGACCAGGAAACTATCGCAGAAATCCGCGCTAACTTCCAGGTTCAGATCGACAAGATCAAGGAATCCTGCTCTGAACACCTGTTCGAATTGCTGGGCGGCAAGGCTGCTGGCAAGGTGATGGACAACGAAACTCATGAACTCCTGATTCGCGAAGGCCAGACCTACACCGAACAGAACCTCCGCGCTATCGACGTGACCAAGGTTTCTCCGGCTTCTACCTTCGTTGTCGGCGACGACGAACTTCAGGAAAGAGTTCTCACTCTCGTGCTGGTTGCACGCGACAACCTGGATACCTTGACCCGTACCATGGAAAAGGAAATTGACAAGGTGACTAAGGGCGACGAACTGAAGCCCGGCGTTCTCAAGAGCGTTAAGGTCTACATTGCCAAGAAGCGTTGCCTCTCCATCGGTGACAAGATGGCAGGTCGCCATGGTAACAAGGGTGTGGTCTCCAAGATCGTTCCCGTCGAAGACATGCCGTTTACCGAAGACGGTCGTCCGCTGCAGATTCTTCTGAACCCGCTGGGCGTGCCTTCTCGTATGAACATCGGTCAGGTGCTGGAAGTGCACTTGGGCTGGGCTGCAAAGACCCTCGGCTTCAAGGTTACCACTCCCGTGTTCGACGGTGCCAAGTTCGAAGACATTTGTGAAGAACTCAAGAAGGCTTACGAAAAGAACCCCATCGTTAACTACGAAATGGATCCGGACAACAACAAGATCATCGGTAAGGCAAAGCTCTATGACGGCCGTACTGGTGAAGCATTCTTGAACCCCGTGACCATCGGTTACATGTACTACCTGAAGCTGGGCCACTTGGTAGACGACAAGATTCATGCTCGTTCTATCGGTTCCTACGCACTGGTTACTCAGCAGCCTCTGGGCGGTAAGAGCCAGTTCGGTGGTCAGCGCTTCGGTGAAATGGAAGTGTGGGCTATGGAAGCATACGGTGCCGCATACACCTTGCAGGAACTCCTCACCGTCAAGTCTGACGATGTCCAGGGTCGTTCCAAGGTCTACGACGCTATCGTCCGTGGTCAGAACACTCCTCGCCCGGGTGTACCTGAATCCTTTAACGTTATGATTCGCGAAGTTCGTTCTTTGGGTCTCAATATTCAGACCAATGGAGAGAAGTAATATGGCTGAAGAAATGACAGAACAGTTTGAAAATTCTGGTGACATTTCGATTCACCTGGCTGCACCGGACATGATCCGCAGCTGGTCTCATGGTGAAGTGACCAAGCCGGAAACCATTAACTATCGTTCTTTCAAGCCCGAAAAGGATGGTCTTTTCTGCGAAAAGATCTTCGGACCTGTGAAGAACTGGGAATGTAACTGCGGTAAGTTCAAGCGTATCCGTTACAAGGGTGTCGTTTGTGACCGTTGCGGTGTGGAAGTTACCCACTCCAACGTTCGCCGTAAGTACATGGGCCATATCGAACTGGCTATTCCTCTGACTCACACCTGGTTCGTCCGTAACCAGCCCTGCGTCATCGGTGCCCTCCTGAACCTTTCCACTAAGGACCTGGACAACATCATCTACTACGAAAAGTATGTAGTGATCGATCCGGGTACCACCGATCTGGAACCCAACACTCTGATCGACGAAGCTCAGTATCAGGACCTCACCAACGAAGGCCGTCAGTTTGACGCCAAGATGGGTGCCTCCGCTATCAAGCAGCTGCTTGACCGCGTTGACCTGACCAAGCTTTCCGAAGATCTCCGTATCCAGGCTACCTCTACTTCCAAGACCAAGAAGGACGAAGCCCTGAAGCGCCTCAAGATTGTGGATTCTTTCCGCAAGTCCCAGATGGACAGCTTCAAGTCCTACTACGAAAATCCGGAAGCAGCTCGTGAACAGGATACCAAGCAGCCTTGGCTCAAGGGCCTTGCTGAAGCCGTTGCCGAATTCAAGGCCGACTACGAAGGCAAGGTTGAAAAGTTCATCCTGGCTGACGCTTACGAAGCTTTCCGTCACCGCTATCCGTCTGAATCCCGCCTGCTGGCTAACCAGCCGTCCTGGATGATTCTCGACGTTCTTCCGGTGATCCCCCCTGATCTGCGTCCTCTCGTTCCCCTGGAAGGTGGCCGTTTCGCAACTTCCGACCTGAACGAACTCTATCGTCGCGTGATCAACCGTAACAACCGCTTGAAGAAGCTGGTTGATATCCGTGCCCCGAATGTTATTCTCTGCAACGAAAAGCGTATGCTGCAGGAAGCTGTTGACCAGCTGTTCGACAGCCCGCGCCGCGCCGCCCGTGCAGGTTCTGCTCGCCCCATGAAGAGCCTTGCAGAACTCCTGAAGGGTAAGCAGGGTCGCTTCCGTATGAACCTTCTCGGTAAGCGTGTGGACTACTCCGGCCGTTCCGTTATTGTGGTGGGCCCGGAACTTCGCATGCACCAGTGCGGTCTCCCGAAGCGTATGGCCTTGGAACTCTACAAGCCGTTCATTATCCAGCGCTTGGAAGAAGAAGGCATCGTTTATACCCTGAAGTCCGCTAAGAAGTACGTGGACGCAGAACGTCCTGAAGTTTGGGACATTCTGGAACAGATTATTGAAGACCATCCGGTGATGCTGAACCGTGCACCTACTCTGCACCGCCTCGGTATCCAGGCCTTCTACCCGAAGCTCATCGAAGGTAACGCAATCCGCCTGCACCCCCTCGTCTGTACTGCATTTAACGCAGACTTCGACGGTGACCAGATGGCTTGCCACCTCCCGCTGTCTTTCGAAACTCAGTTGGAATGCCGCGTCCTCATGCTGTCTTCCAACAACATTCTTCACCCCGCTTCCGGTCAGCCGATTGCTGTGCCGGGCCAGGACATCGTGCTGGGTCTGTACTACCTGACCAAGCCCCGTCCGGGTCGCAAGGGCGAAGGCATGCATTTCTTCGACCCCGCCGAAGCCATCCGCGCTTACGAAAACGGTGTGGTTGATCTGAACGCTTACGTTTACCTGAAGCTCCCCGCAGGTCGCAAGATCTACATGGGCGCAGTCGAAAAGGCTTGCACCATGGTTCGCGAAGAACCGGATGACAATGGCGTTCTCGAAGTTGAAGTTAAGTCTGGCGAAAAGATCAAGTTCCTGACCCTCAAGGAAGAGAACGTGATCAAGACTACCGTCGGCCGTATCATCTTCAATGAATTTGTACCGAACGCCCTGGGTTACGCAAACGAAACCTTCGGCAAGAAGGTAATTGCAAAGTCTATCGATGACCTGTACCGTCGTACCGGCAACCGCGTAACGGTTGACTACCTGGATGACCTGAAGGCCAACGGTTATAAGTGGGCAACCCGCGCTGGTTCCTCCGTGGCTATCGCCGAAATGGTGATCCCCAAGGAAAAGCAGGAAATGCTGGACAAGGCTGCAGAACAGGTGTCCAACATCCGTAGCCTGTACGAAGACGGTGTGATTACTGACGGTGAACGTTATAACCAGACCATCGACGTGTGGTCCAAGACTACCGCAGAAGTTGCAGGCAAGCAGTGGGAACTGCTCTCCAACGACCGCGATGGCTTCAACCCCGTCTACATGATGGCTGACTCCGGCGCTCGTGGTAGCCGCGAACAGATTAAGCAGCTTTCCGGTATGCGTGGTCTGATGCAGAAGCCGATCAAGCAGCTGGGTGGTCAGGAAGTTATTGAAAACCCGATTAAGTCCTGCTTCCGCGAAGGCTTGAACGTGATGGAATACTTCATTTCCTCTCACGGTGCTCGTAAGGGTCTTGCTGATACCGCTCTGAAGACCGCTGACGCTGGTTACCTTACCCGTCGTCTGGTTGACGTTGGTCAGGACTTGGTGATTACCGAAGAAGACTGCGGTACCACTAACGGTATTGATATGTCCGCCTTTAAGGATGGTGACGATACCATCATCGCCCTCGAAGAACGTCTCCTGGGTCGCGCACCTGTGAACGACATCGTTCACCCCGTGACCGGCGAAGTCATCGTGAAGGCTGGCGAACTGGTTCAGGAACGCGATCTCGGTAAGATCAGCGCTACCGGTCTGGAACACATCAAGATGCGTTCCGTGCTCACTTGCGACTCCCGTACTGGTGTCTGCTCCAAGTGCTATGGCCGTATGCTGGCTTCCGGTCGTCCGGTTGACCTGGGTGAAGCTGTTGGCGTGCTCGCTGCACAGTCCATCGGTGAACCGGGTACTCAGCTGACGCTCCGTACCTTCCATATCGGTGGTGCATCTTCTCGTTTGACTGTTGAAAGCAACAAGAAGGCCTCCGTGGATGGCCATGTTGAACTTGAACAGTTGGAAACCGTTGTTCACGAAGGTCAGAAGGTTGTTACCAGCCGTATGGCAGAACTCGTGATCTACGATACCACAGGTATTAACAAGGGTCGTTACCAGATTCCGTATGGCGCAATCGTCTACGTCGAAAATGGCGCAGCCGTCAAGAAGGGCGACGTCATGTTCGAATGGGATCCGTATAACAGCCCCATTATCTCTAACGTTTCCGGTAAGGTCGTTCTTACGGACATGGTCGAAAACCGCACCTATCGTGTGGAAACCGACGAAGTCACTGGCAACGAAACCTGGATCGTTATTAGCGACAAGCAGCACGGTAAGAAGGACCTCCATCCGGCAGTGACGGTTGTGGATGGTTCCAACACCAAGCTGGGTAACTACATGCTGCCTGATGGCGCCATCCTGACTGTGAAGTCCGGTGATGCTGTGACCGTCGGTCAGACCGTTGCTAAGCTCCCGCGTGCTGCAGGTAAGACCCGAGACATTACTGGTGGTCTTCCCCGCGTCGCAGAACTTTTCGAAGCTCGTACTCCGAAGAACAGGGCATTCATTGCCCCGATCGATGGCTTGGTAGACCGTATCGAAGACGTACGTAACAACCAGGCTGTGTTTATCAAAATGGATGATGTCGAAGAGAAAGTGCTGGTTCCTCGCGGCGTTCATCTGGCGGTCAACGAAGGTGACCGTGTCCGTGCTGGTCAGAAGATCAGCGAAGGTAGCGTGGATCCCCGCGATATCCTTGCTCTCAAGGAAATCGGTCCTGAAGAAGTCCAGCGCCACTTGGTTAACGAAATCCAGGCAGTTTACCGCCTGCAGGGTGTGGCTATCGCAGATAAGCACATCGAATGTATCGTTCGCCAGATGATGCGCAAGGTCCGAATCGAGACTTCCGGTGATTCCGAACTGCTCCCGGGCGAAGAAATTTCCAAGGCCCGTCTCCGCGCAATCAACGATCAGTTGCTTGCTGTCGGTAAGACTCCGGCGACCTTCACGCCGATGCTCCTTGGTATCACGAAGGCTTCCTTGGCAACAGACAGCTTCATTTCTGCCTGCTCCTTCCAGGAAACCACTAAGATCCTTACCCGCGCTTCCATCGAAGGTAGCGTGGACCCGCTCATGGGCCTTAAGGAAAACGTGATTATGGGTCGTCTGATTCCGTGTGGTACCGGTGCCCGCCATCTGAGGAACGTCCAGGTGGTTGACGCTGATGCTGAGGCGGAAGCAGCTGCTCGGCCGACAAGTGCTTCTGCAACTTTCGAGGAATATAACGCCGGCGATATCCAGATGCTGGATAACGAAGTTGGCTCCTCCGATGAGGATGATTCCGAGTAATTTGCGCTAAGTACTTGAAATAATTGGAAATATGAACTATATTTGCACTCCAAAAATCTAGGAGATTAAAAAGTGCCTACTATTCAACAGCTCGTCCGCAACGGACGTGAACAGATCAGCAACAAGACCGCTTCCGTGGCCTTGAAGTCCTGCCCCCAGAAGCGCGGCGTTTGCACCCGTGTTTATACCAGCACCCCGAAGAAGCCGAACTCCGCTCTTCGTAAGATCGCTCGTGTACGCCTTTCCAACAAGATGGAAGTTACCGCTTACATCCCCGGTGAAGGCCACAACCTCCAGGAACACTCCATCGTGCTCATCCGCGGTGGTCGTGTGAAGGACGTTCCGGGTGTTCGTTACCACATCATCCGTGGCACCCTGGATACCCAGGCTGTTAACGGTCGTCAGAACGGTCGTTCCAAGTACGGTGTTAAGAAGAAAGGCGCCGCTCCGGCAAAGAAGTAAGGAAAGGAAGGTAAACTATGTCTAGAAGAAGAAAGGCTCTCCATCGCTCCATCCTCCCGGATCCGCGTTACAAGTCTACTCTCGTTACCGAACTGGTCGGTGTTGTCCTGAAGCAGGGCAAGAAGACCATCGCTGAACAGATCGTTTACACCACCCTCGAAACTCTCGACAAGAAGATCGAAGGTTCTGAAACCGCTCTCGAAAAGTTCGAAATGTGCCTCGACAACATCAAGCCGAAGCTGGAAGTTAAGTCCCGCCGTATCGGTGGTGCAAACTACCAGGTTCCGATGGAAGTCGCACCGGACCGCGCCAAGGCTCTGGCTCTCCGCTGGTTGCTCGACGCTGCTCGTAAGCGCAACGAACCCAACATGGCTCAGCGTCTCTCTGCAGAACTCGTTGCTGCAAAGAACGGTGAAGGCAACGCTGTTCGTAAGAAGAACGATACCCACAAGATGGCTGAAGCTAACAAGGCTTTCGCTCACTTCCGTTTCTAATTCTTGCGAAAGAAATTTTCCTAGAAGGAAAGGTTCCACTGAAAAGTGGAACCTTTTCTTTTGTAGTATCCTAGAGTAGCACGTAAGGTGAGTGTCGCAGAATCAAGTATGCTTGATTCTATGACCGAGCCGCAGTGCAGACGCCGAAGGCGTCAAAAAGGGACCTGCGAGAAATCGCAGGCCCTTTTTTGCTTTTTGTTTTTTTTTGATAGTATATTTGAAATTGGGAAAGGAAAAATGGGTGAAAGGAGAGTTCGCATGAGAATTGCAACGACGGTATGTCTGTTGTCTTTGGGGTTCCTCACTTCTGCGTTTGCAGAGGGGGAGAAAAATCAAATACTTTTTTTGAAGCGTCGTTAGGGGCTTCCTATTTCGGTTTCGATACGGAATATGAACAAAATGGCGACAAGGACAGCTTTGAAGGCGTTGGCCCCGCACTGGGCTTTAAGGCCGGTGTCGTGATCGGTAAATTTACCGTGTATGCTAATTTGGAGCTGGGTTTTGCCTATGGGGACTACAAGATTGACGACCATAGAATCAACCGTGATGGCGACGAATATTGTGACCGTACCAAGCAGAAGGATGTCTGGGGATATCGTACTTTCTTGGGAATGGGAACGTCGTTCTATCCCTTCAGTGACAGACGGTCCGTGATGTTCGGGACGCACCTTGGCGCATCCGCGGGCTTTGTCGCCGTAGGGGCTGGGGAGGTCTGGCCCATAACGGAAAGCGTCTATCTTGGTGGTGCCGTGTCCTACACCATGGAGGTTCCTGTGGTGATGGGTGAAGATTATCCGGATTTTGACTATAATACCTTGTGGGCGGGAATTCGCCTGATGGTGTGGTAAGTTCGAATTCACTTTTTTAATTTGTTCGTAATGTTACAAAGGAATCGTTAGGAGGATTCATTATGGGTGTTGTGTTTTTCACCCGCATTTTCCTAACCACTAAACACTTTTTATATGGCGCTCTTCGAGCGCATATAGTGCGGCTCAAACATGTCAAAAGCATAAATGCTTTTGCCACGTCATTCGCCTTTTTCTATATTGCTGCATAGTTGAAAATTTTTTCACTCTAACCAAAGGTCAAATAAAATGGCTTCTAAAATTAAGTCCGTTGTTGCTCGCCAGATCCTCGACTCTCGCGGCAATCCCTCCCTCGAAGTTGATGTTACCCTCGAAAACGGTGTGACCGGTCACGCTGCAGTTCCCAGTGGTGCTTCCACCGGTGAACGCGAAGCTTGCGAACTCCGCGATGGTGACAAGAAGACTTACCTCGGTAAGGGCACCCTCACCGCTGTTAAGAATGTCAACACCAAGATTGCTAAGAAGATCATCGGCATGGATCCTGCTAAGCAGACCGAAGTTGATGACGCTATGATCGCTCTCGATGGCAACCGCATGCTCAAGAACAAGCTCGGTGCAAACGCTATCCTCGGTGTTTCCATGGCTGTTTGCGTTGCTGCTGCTAATGATGCTGGCATGCCTCTGTACCAGTACATCGCTAAGCTGCACGGCACCACCAAGCTCACTCTCCCCTGCCCGATGTGCAACGTCATTAACGGCGGTGCTCACTCTTCCGCTCCGATCGACTTCCAGGAATTCATGATCGCTCCGGTTGGCGCTAAGACTTTCTCCAAGGGTCTCCAGATGGTGACCGAAATCTTCCACGCTCTTAAGGCTGTCCTTAAGAAGGGTGGCTTCGACACCACCGTTGGTGACGAAGGTGGCTTCGCTCCTGGCGTAAGCATTAAGCCGGCTAAGAACAAGTTCGGTTACGAAATCACTGGCGTGATGACTCTCGAAAAGGCTCTCGAAGCTCTGAAGACTGCAACCACCAATGCTGGTTACAAGTTCGGCACCGACATCAAGATCGCTCTTGACGTTGCTTCTTCTGAATTCTGCGACAAGAACACCAAGGCTGGCAAGCCCGAAACCTACACCTTCAAGAAGTCCACCAAGAAGACCCTCAAGTCTGCTGACATGGTGAAGCTCTATGAAAAGCTCATCGACAAGTATTCCATCTTCTCCATCGAAGACGGTCTGGATGAAGCTGACTGGGCAGGTTGGAAGGTTATGACCGACAAGCTCGGTTCTAAGCTCAACCTCGTTGGTGATGACCTGTTCGTGACCAACCCGACCATCTTCGACGAAGGCATCAAGGCTGGCATCGCTAACGCTATCCTCATCAAGGTGAACCAGGTTGGTTCCGTTTCCGAAACCCTCGCTGCTATCAAGCGCGCACAGGTTGAAGGCTACGCTCCGATCGTTTCTCACCGTTCTGGCGAAACCGAAGACACCTTCATTGCTGACCTCGCTGTGGGTACCGCTGCTGGCCAGATCAAGACCGGTTCTCTCTCTCGTACCGACCGCGTCTGCAAGTACAACCGTCTCCTCCGCATCGAAGAAGAACTGGGCAAGGCTGCTGTCTACGCCGGTGATCCTCGCAAGGCTGTGAAGGCTGCTCCGGCTGCTAAGAAGGCTTGCTGCAAGAAGGCTTGCGCTAAGAAGAAGTAATTCTTTCTTAGAGGCTAACTCTTAAAGAGAGCTCCGATGAAAATCGGGGCTTTCTTTTTTTTATAGCGGGTTTATTTATGTTGTCTGTAGTTTTATGTATAAACTATTTATTGATTCACGAGCGCTTGGGTACGGCGGAATATGCCGAGGGTTGTATAGTCCTGTGATTTGTTGATAAGCTGGTGACAAATCTTAAGTTTGTAAACTTTCGTAAACTTATAAAATGGGCTGGAAGTCTTATGTGGTGGGCTTTTCGGTGTTGTCGCTTTTTGTAAACGCATTTTCCAAAGCTTAAAAAAACAATATGGAATTCATAAACTATATTACGAGAGAATTTTTTTCACACAAGCTTTGTATAGCTTATTTAAAGAGGACACAATGATTGGATTGAAATCGATTGCCAAGACGGCGCTTGCGCTTACGGCAACTGGTGCGCTCCTTTCCGGTTGCGGCGACGCATCTTCGGAAGGCGGACTGGCTGGCGGCGCTCTGCCTCGTCAGGAAACCCTTTACCTGTCTGGACAGCAGACTTCTGCTCCGGGTTCCTTCAACCCCCTGGCTGAAAGCTGGGCTGCATCCTGGCCGGTAGGTGGACGCTTCAACCTGATGTACGAACCGCTGATTACGTACAACTCCCTGAATGGTCAGATCGAAGACCTTCTTGGCCACCTGGTGGAAGAACTGTCCAATAACGATAGCATTGTTGTTGACTTGAACCCCGCTGCAAAGTGGAGCGATGGCAAGCCGGTGACCTCTACCGACGTGACCTTCATGTTCCTCCGCGGTTCTATCAACTCTGCTGAACAGATTTCCGCTATTCACGTAGATACCCTGAAGAATGGACCGGAAGGTCAGGTTACCGAACGTCTGTCCTTCATGGTGAACAAGCAGGCTCGTAACAACCCGCTTACCGTTCGCGACATGCTGCAGGCAACCCGTATCGCTCCTTCTCACGTTTTCGAACCCATGATCAAGGAAAAGGGTCTGGACGAAGTGAAGAAGATGCCCATGGATCAGAGCCCCATCGTCTCTGGCCCGTATGGTCTGAAGTCTGCTAACGAATCCAAGATCATCCTGGAACGTCGCGACGACTACTGGGGCAATGCTGCTCTCCACAATGGCCAGCTGCCTGCTCCTAAGTACATCGTTCACCCGATTTACAAGAACAACGAACATAACACCATTGCAATGCGTGAAGGCAACCTGGATGCATCCCAGAGCTTCATCCCCCGCATTAACCGTAAGGCTTCCGCAGGCGTCCACACCTGGTGGAACGAACCGCCTTACTTCCGCCCGGGTGCAATGCCCATGCTGGTGATCAACACCACTAAGGAACCTCTGAACGACAAGCGTTTCCGTCGTGCACTTGCTGCAGCTATCGACTACACCGCTCTCCGTCAGTTCGCAGTTTCTAACTACACTTCCACCCTGAAGGCTGGCCTCATCATGCCGACCGACCTGGAAGGCAAGTACATCGTTGACGAAGATCTGCCCAAGTATGGCGTAAATCTGGAAATCACCGACGACGCAAAGCGTCTGGAAACTGTTAAGCAGATGCTCTCCGAAGCAGGCTTCAAGTCTGTCTTCAACTCTGATGGCACTCTGGACCACATGGAAAACAACAAGGGCGAACGCCTGCCTACCTTGTCCATTACTTCCCCTGCTGGTTGGACCGACTGGGAAGCTATGGTTACCATCGCTGTGGATGGTATGCGTAAGGCTGGTATCGATATTCGCGAAGGCTTCGTAGATGGCGGTGCTTACTGGCCGGCTATGGGTCTTGGCAACTTCGACCTCGTGATGCACAAGCCGGTTGCTGACGTTACCCCGTCTCTGCCGTGGAGCCGCTTCAACGAAATCATGTCCTCTCGTGACTGGACTCCGCTTGGTGGTTGGGCTGGCGTGAACATCGGCCGTTACAACAAGCCGGGTTCTCCTGAATACCGTCCGGAAGTTGACCAGCTTTTGTCTGCAATTCCTCTGATGACTGACTCTACCGAAATCGCAAAGGCTTACCGCGAACTGAACAAGGTCTTCATGGAAGATCAGCCGTCCATTCCGCTGGTATACCTGCCGGAACAGTTCTACGAATTCAGCGACCGCGTATGGACCAACTGGCCCACCGCTGAAAATCCGTATGCTCCTGCCCAGCTCCCCTGGGTTGCATCCGGTACCAAGATTCTCTGGAACTTGAAGCTTGCAAAATAAAGGTTAAAAGGAATACAAATGCTTAAACAATATCCTATGCTACGCTATGTCCTGCAGAAGGGGTTCTGGTATCTCCTGACCTTCGTCTTTGCAGTGGCATTGAACTTTGCTCTGCCCCGCGTGGGCGGTAGCGATCCGGTCGACATCATTATGGGTCAGGCCGGTAAGGGCCTTTCTCCCACTGAAGCTCAGTTGAAGAAGGCTGAACTCCTGGTTTCCTTCGGCATGGCTGAACTGGACGATCAGGGTAACGCTGTTTACGAACCGGAACTGGACGCCAACGGCCAGATGGTTACCAAGAAGGTTGCCAAGCTGGACGAAAACGGTCAGCCCGTTGTTAAGAAGTCTATCGTCAAGGACGTTGACGCTGAAGGTAATCCGGTTCTGGTTGAACGCCAGAAGCTGGACGAAAACGGCGAACCCGTCTTCGAAGAAAAGCCTGTCCTGAACAAGAAGGGCAAGCCGGTGATGATCAAGGACAAGAAGACCAAGAAGAAGGTCGCTCAGGTCGAAAAGATCGCCGTCATGGAAAAGGTTCAGTCTGAACACGAACAGATCGACACCATCATGGTGGACGAAGTCGTGATGAAGACCGAACCCAAGCGTGCTTCCGCTATTTCTCAGTTCTTTGCTTACATTGGCAACGTGTTCAAGGGTGACCTTGGCAAGTCCTATACCAACAACACTGAAGTTACCACCATCATCAAGAATGCTCTGCCCTGGACCCTCCTGATTCAGGCTCCCACCATTCTTCTCGGCTGGATCATCGGTAACCTCCTGGGTGCTTTCGCTGCTTACAAGCGCGGCATCTTCGATAAGGTGTTCTTCCCGGTTGCAATGTTCCTCAACGGTGTTCCGTACTTCGTGTTCGGTATGCTCTTGGTGGCACTGTTCTCCATCACTCTCGGCTGGTTCCCGGCTGTGGGTAACATGAGCCCGGATATTTCTGAATTCTCCTTCTCCTGGACCTGCATCAAGAGCGTTGGCTGGTACTACATCCTTCCGTTCTTCTCTTGCTTCCCCATCCTTCTTTCCGGTCAGGCTACCGGTATGCGTTCCATGTCCATCTATGAACTTGGTACCGACTACATGAAGTATGCTAAGTGGCTGGGTCTTCGCGAAGGCAAGATTATTTCCTATGTGTTCCGTAATGCAATGCTCCCGCAGCTCACCGGTCTGGCTCAGTCCCTCGGTGCAATGGTGGGTGGCGCACTCATTACCGAAATGATCTTCTCTTACCCGGGCCTCGGCATGGCTATGCTCGACGCCATTAACAAGCAGGACTACGCTACCATCCAGGGTTGTACCTTGATGATCTCTACCTGCGTGCTTATTGCTAACTTCGCCGTTGACGTGTTGATCGCAATCTTCGACCCGCGCGTTAAGGCTGGTCTCCAGATGGGAGGTAAGTAATCATGGGAAAGCTCTTTAGAAACCTTCTCAAGTCTCCGATGTTCGTCGTCGGTATCTCTATCTTCGTGCTCACCCTGTTGATCGCAATCTTTGGACCGATCTTCTACAGCGTGGACACTCATGCTCGTGACATTCTCGCTGGTCCCTATGCTGGCTCTAGCGCATCTCACCTGCTGGGCACCGACCACCTGGGTCGTGACTATGTCTCCCTGCTGATCGAAGGCCTGGGTAACTCTCTCTATGTGGGTTTCCTTGCCGGTATCATCGCTACTACTCTCGGTGTTCTCATTGGTCTGTTTGGCGGTTTCCGCGGCGGCTGGATTGACGAAGTCCTGAACATGTTCACCAACCTGTTCATCGTGATCCCGCAGTTCGTGATTCTCGTGCTCATCAGCTCTGCTTTCAAGGATGGCCGTTCCCTGACCCTGATCGGCGTGGTGATTGGTCTTACCGCTTGGAGCTGGTCTGCTCGTGCAGTCCGCGCACAGGCTTCTTCTCTGCGTAGCCGTGACCATATCTCCCTTGCCCGCATTAACGGTGCAAGCACCCTGACCATCGTGATCAAGCATGTGCTTCCGTACTTGCTGTCCTACGTGTTCATGGTGTTCATCATGCAGGTGGGTTCCGGTATTCTTTCTGAAGCTTCCATTTCCATGATCGGTCTTGGTCCTGTGGATACCACTTCTCTGGGGATCATCCTGAACCAGGCTAAGGATAACGGCGCTCTTGCTGACTCCATCTGGATCGCATTCCTGCCGGCAACTCTGGTCGTTACTCTGACCGTGTTCTCCTTGTACCTGATCAATACTTCTATGGAAGGCGTCTTTAACCCGCGTCTGCGCAAGTAAGAGGTAACGAAATGTCTGATAATGTATTTGAAGTAGAAAACCTCGGCCTCTATTACTTGGGTCGTTTCGGCGACAAGACTCACGCAGTTACCGACGTGTCCTTCTCCATGAAGCAGGGCGAAATCCTCGGTATCGCTGGTGAATCTGGTTGCGGTAAGTCCACTCTCGTGTCCGGCCTTATGGGCATGTGCATTCCTCCTCTCTATCCTGAGAAGGGTGATGTCCGCGTGAAGTCCGGCGACAAGATGGAATCCCTCATGAACCGTTCCATCGAAGACGTCCGTGCAAATGTCCTCGCACAGAAGGTCTCCATGATTCCTCAGGGCGCATTCAACGCTCTGAACCCGGTTCGTAAGATTAAGGACATCGCTGCCGACGTGATCGCTGCTCACCAGCAGCCCGGCAAGAAGATGGACGCCGCTGAAATCTACAAGCGTCTTTGCGAACGTTTCGACTTGTTCGGCATGGACACTCAGCGCGTGCTGAATTCCTATCCTATCCAGCTGACCGCAGGTGAACGCCAGCGTTCCGTGATCGGTATCTCCACCTTGCTCAACCCGCAGATGGTGATCGCTGACGAACCGACTTCCGCTCTGGACGTTTCTACCCAGAAGGAAGTGATCTCCATGATCTTCGATCTTCTGGACAAGGGCATCTTCAGCACCATGATCTTCATTACCCACGAACTTCCCCTCCTGTACCATGTGGCAGACAACATCGCCATCATGTACGCTGGTGAAATTGTTGAAATGGGTACTGCAGAACAGGTGGTTAAGGATCCTCGTCATCCCTACACCCAGGCACTCATGGGCGCAATGCTCTCTACCGAAGCTTCCCAGCGTACTCGCCATCCGGAAGCTATCGAAGGTGCTCCTCCCAGCCTCAAGAACAAGATCGTGGGTTGCCGCTTTGCTCCCCGCTGCAAGAAGGCATGCCCGGATTGCAAGAAGAATACTCAGAACATCCGCATTGTTGGCGGTCGTCAGGTGAGGTGCGATTATGCTGTCTAATAAGCCCGTTGTTTTCTCTGCCAAGCGCATCAGCAAGGACTTTGGTGCCGGTAAGAATCTGAAGTCTGCTGTGAAGGACGTTTCCTTCGACATTTACGACGAAGAATTCATCTCCATCGTGGGTGGTTCTGGTTGCGGTAAGTCCGTTCTCGCTAAGATCATGCTTGGCCTGTACGAACCCACTCGCGGTCAGTTCCTCTATCGCGACAAGCCCATCAAGAACCTGAAGGCTCACTGGAACGAAGTCCAGTCTGTGTTCCAGGACCCGTTTGGCTGCTTCAACCAGTTCTTTACTATCCGTAGCCAGCTGGAAGACGCTCTGAACATCCTGAAGGACAAGCCCTCCAAGGAAGAAATCCGCCGCCGCGTTGACGAAGGCCTCATGGCTGTGAACGTTAAGCCCGAAGACATCGAAGGCAAGTATCCCTTCGAACTGTCCGGTGGTCAGATGCAGCGTATGCTTCTCGCCCGTATCTTCGCCCTCCGTCCGAAGGTGTTGATCGCTGACGAAGCTACCTCCATGGTGGACGCCTGCGTTCGTGCAAACATCCTGGATTATCTCCGTAAGTTGAAAGACGAACTGAAGATGACCGTGGTGTTCGTGACCCACGATATCGGTCTTGCAAACTACGTTTCTGACCGTATCTTCATTATGCACGACGGTAAGATCGTGAACCAGGGTACTCCGGAAGAAGTTCTGGATAACACCAACGAACCGCACACCCTGCGTTTGCTGGACGATATCCCCGAAGTCCACAAGACTGAATGGATCAAGAACAGCCATCGTTCTAAGAAGTAGTATGGTGTCATTCTGAGCGGAGAGCCGAAGGCTCGAAGTCGAAGAATCCAAAAAGTCCCGGTTCCAGTTTTCTGGAACCGGGGCTTTTGCCTTTTACAAAGGCAAAGCATACGGCTCAGTCGTGATAGAAAGAAATCTTTCTATCGCGACATTGAACTGACCCCAAAAAGTTGGACAGTTTAAAGTTAGGATAAAACTGAGTTATGAGTCCGGTATTGTACCGGGCTCATTCCTTTTAGGCGCAGTT
>NZ_FRBE01000029.1 GCF_900142535.1 Fibrobacter sp. UWEL | reverse complement strand
TATCGTCCCCAGTTCTATTTCCGCACTACCGACGTTACTGGTACCATCCAGCTGCCGGAAGGTGTCGAAATGGTGACCCCGGGTGACACCGTGACCATCCACACCACTCTCATTGCCCCGATCGCAATGGAAAAGCAGCTCCGCTTCGCAATCCGCGAAGGTGGCCGTACCGTTGGTGCTGGTTCTGTAACCGAAATCATCAAGTAAGGAATTTACAATGGCTGGTGAACGCATTCGTATTCGCTTGAAGAGCTTCGATCATCGCATGATCGACCGCTCTGCTCAAGACATCGTGAATACAGCTAAGAACACTGGTGCCCGCATTGCTGGCCCCATCCCTCTGCCGACGAAGATCCAGAAGTATACGGTGCTCCGCTCTCCGCATATTAACAAGACTTCTCGTGAACAGTTCGAATCCCGTACGCACAAGCGTCTTATCGACATCCTTGATGCTACTCCGCAGACTGTAGATTCCCTCATGAAACTTGACTTGCCCGCAGGCGTTGAAGTCGAAATTAAGGTTTAATAACAATGAACGGTATTCTCGCAAAGAAATTGGGAATGACCCAAGTATTCACGGAACAGGGCGAATGCGTTCCTGTAACGGTTCTCGAAGCCGGTCCGTGCGTGGTTGTTTCCCACAAGACAGAAGAGAAGGACGGCTATACTGCTGTCCAGATCGGCTTTGGTCTCAAGAAGGAACAGCGTGCCAACAAGGCAGAAATCGGCCACTTTAAGAAGGCTGACGTTGCTGTTCGTGAACACCTCGCTGAATTTGATGTCGCTGATCTCGAATCCTGGCCGGTAGGCAAGGAATTCGGTGCTGCTGATTTCGCTGACGCTAAGGTCGTCAACGTTTCCGGTATCTCCAAGGGTCACGGCTTCTCTGGTACCATCAAGCGCCACAACTTCCACAGCGGTCCTCGTTCCCATGGTACGCACAATATGCGCGAACCGGGTGGTACTTCCGCTCACTCCTATCCGGGTCGTGTTTTCCCGGGTAAGCGCATGGCTGGCCAGTTCGGTAACAAGAAGGTTACCGTTAAGCACCTCCAGGTCGTTAAAGTTGATGGCGACCGCAACCTGATCTTCGTCCGTGGCGCAGTCCCCGGTGCAAAGAACAGCATTATCGTGGTGAGGAAAGACTAATGGCTACTAATGCAAAGCTTTTCGCCGCTACTGGCGACTACAAGAATGAAATCCAGCTTCCGGCAATGTTCGAGGAAGAAGTCAACAAGGTTTGCATGTACTTGCATATCAAGGCTATCCTGAACAACAACCGTCAGGGCACTGCTCAGACCAAGAACAAGTCCTCCGTTAGCGGTGGTGGTCAGAAGCCTTGGAAGCAGAAGGGTACCGGCCGCGCTCGTTCCGGTCAGAACACCTCTGCAGTTTGGGTTCGTGGTGCTAAGGCTCACGGTCCTAAGTCTCATGACTACTTCGAAAAGGTGAACAAGAAGGTCAAGAAGATCGCTTTCCACTCTGCTCTGTCCGCTAAGGCTGCAGAAGGTAAGGTGGTTGTGTTCGAAGCTCTCAGCTTCGCAGCTCCCAAGACCAAGGATCTCCTTTCCGTTCTCGTTAAGGCTGGTCTGGAACAGCGTAACGCTCTCTTCATCGTGAGCGACAAGGACGCTAACCTCTACCTGTCTTCCAACAATATCCCTTGGTGCCGTTGCGCTCGCGTTGCTGACGTCAACACCTACGATATCGTTCGTGCAAACAACGTTGTTATCTCTCAGGCTGCTCTCGCAGAACTTGAAGGAGGCCGCTAATGGCTGAAATTCACGAAATTCTCGTTGCTCCGCACATCACCGAAGACGCTGCCAAGGTTATGGCTGCATCTAAGGGTGCAAAGAAGTACGTGTTCAAGGTTGCCAAGTCTGCTACCAAGACTGAAATCAAGGAAGCTATTGAAAAGCGTTTCAACGTTTCTGTTGACTCCGTCAATACCTTGATCAACCGTGGTAAGATGAAGCGTGTCCGTATGGGCATGGCTGCTGGCAAGAAGTCCAACTGGAAGAAGGCCTACATTACTTTGAAGGCCGGTCAGTCCATCGCTGAGTTCGAAGGAGTATAATCATGGGTTTGAAGTCTTATCGCCCGCTTACCCCGACGCTTCGTTACAAGCAGATTGGTGACCGCAAGGAAATCACTGCTGAAAAGCCGTACAAGCCGCTTACCGAAGGTATCAAGCGTAGCTCTGGCCGTAACAACGCCGGTGAAATCACCTCCCGCCGTCGCGGTGGTGGTCACAAGAAGTTGTATCGTATCATCGACTTCAAGCGCAAGAACACTGGTTCCTGCACCGTCGAAACCGTTGAATACGATCCGAATCGTTCCGCACGTATCGCCCTCGTCAAGTACGAAGATGGCAAGCGCGCTTACATCATCGCTCCGGCCGAAATCAAGGTTGGCGATGTGCTGAATGCTGGCGAAGGTTCCGCATTCCGCCTGGGTAACGCTCTTCCCCTCCGCGAAATTCCGCTGAACACCATCATTCACAACATTGAAATGAAGCCGGGCAAGGGTGCCCAGATTGCTCGTTCCGCTGGTGCCGGTGCAGAACTGGTTGCTAAGGATGGCAAGCTGTGCCAGGTTCGTCTCCCGAGTGGCGAAGTTCGCTACATCCCCGAAGACTGCCTCGCTACCGTTGGTCAGGTTTCCAATGTCGATCACATGAACGAATCTTCCGGTTCTGCTGGCCGTTCTCGCTGGCTCGGTAAGCGTCCCGCTGTCCGCGGTGTCGTGATGAACCCGGTTGACCATCCGCTTGGTGGTGGTGAAGGTCGTACCTCTGGTGGTCGTCATCCCTGCTCTCCTTGGGGTAAGAACTCTAAGGGTGCAAAAACTCGTAACAATAAGCGTACCGATCGTTTCATCGTTCGTCGTCGTCAGAAGAGGGCCTAATTCATGTCTAGATCCCTTAAGAAAGGTGCGTTCGTGGATTCCCACGTTCTCGTCAAAGCTCAGGCAATGGCTGGTTCCGACAAGAAGCAGGCCATCAAGACCTGGTCTCGTCGTTCCACCATCATCCCCGATATGGTTGGTCTCACTTTCTCCGTCTATAACGGCAAGCAGTTCATCCCTGTTTACGTAACCGAAAACATGGTCGGTCACAAGCTCGGTGAATTCTCCCTGACCCGTACTTTCAAGGGTCACCGTAAGACTGAAGCTGCTGGAGGCAAGAAATAATGCAAGCTGTCGCTAAAGTGAAAAACGTTCGCTACGGTGTTCGCAAGCTGCGTCGCGTTGTCGACCTGGTTCGCGGCAAGTCCGTTGCAGAAGCATTCGCAATGCTTTCCATCCTCCACACGCAGACCAAGGGCGCTCCCCTGGTAGAAAATGCTCTGAAGTCCGCTGTTGCTAACTTCAAGCAGAAGTCTGCCGGTGCTGTTGCTGTCGAAGAACTGGTCATCAAGACCATCACTGCCGACGGTGCAACCATCATGAAGCGCATCCATCCGCGTTCTCAGGGTCGTGCTTTCCGTATCGAAAAGCCGCTCTCTCACATCACAGTCGTTGTGGCCAACAAGGAGTAATTAAAATGGGTCAGAAAACTCATCCGAATGGTCTTCGTCTTGGCGTTATCCGCGGCTGGGAATCCAAGTGGTATGCCGAAGACAAGTTTGCCGATCTTCTTTATGAAGACATCGTGCTCCGTCGCTACTTGATGAAGCGCTTCGAACATGCTTCCCTGTCCAAGGTTGGCATCGAACGTACCGTCAAGAAGGTGAACGTCAACCTCTTTACCGCTCGCCCGGGTATCGTTATCGGTCGTAAGGGCGAAGAATTGGAGAAGCTGAAGGGCGAACTCCAGTTCCTCACCGGAAAAGAAATCTATATTAACGTCCAGGAAATCAAGCGTCCCGACGCCGACTCCAAGCTCGTCGCCGAAAACATCGCTCGTCAGCTCGAAAAGCGTATTTCCTTCCGTCGCGCTATGAAGCGCGCCATCCAGAACGCAATGCGCGCTGGTGTGGAAGGTATCAAGATTCAGTGCGGCGGCCGTCTCGGTGGTGCTGAAATCGCCCGCGTTGAAAAGTATGCTGAAGGCCGCGTGCCTCTGCACACTCTTCGTGCAGACATCGACTACGCTACTGCTATCGCTAAGACCGTTTACGGTGCTATCGGTATCAAGGTGTGGATCATGCACGGCGAAAAGATTGGTAAGGACGTCATGTCCGATAACAAGAGAGAGAAGTAATATATGCTGAGTCCTAAAAGAACATTACATCGTAAGCAGATGAAAGGCCGCATGAAGGGCGTCGCCTCTCGCGGTAACTCCATCGCCTTCGGCGAATTCGGCATTCAGGCTCTCGAAAAGTGCTGGCTCACTGCTCGTCAGATTGAAGCTGCTCGTATCGCCATGACTCGTAAGATCAAGCGCGGTGGCCGCGTTTGGATCCGCGTCTTCCCCGACAAGCCGATTACTCGCCATCCTGCTGAAGCTCGTATGGGTAAGGGTAAGGGCGCTGTCGAATTCTGGGCAGCCGTCATCCTCCCGGGTCGCATCATTTTCGAAATGGGTGGTGTTGAACGTGAACTGGCACTGGAAGCTCTCCACGTTGCCGCACAGAAGCTCCCCCTCAAGTGCAAAATCATCGAAGAATCGGAGATCTAATGAAGGCACGTGAATTAAAGGAACTGGGCGTTGACCAGCTCAAGGAAAAGCTGGCCCAGTTGAATCTCGATCTGTTCAACTACCGCATGGCTGCAAAGCTCGGTAGCTTGGAAAAACCCTCTTTGATTGCTGCGACCCGCAAGGACATCGCTCGCGTCAAGACCATCCTCACCGAAAAGGCCAAGGCTTAAGCCAGGCAGGAGCAGGAAATGGAAAGAAACCTTCGTAAGGTTAAGCAGGGTGTAGTCTCCTCTGACAAGATGGATAAGACCATCACGGTTGTGGTTGAAAACCGCAAGCGTCACCCGATGTACAACAAAATCATGACTACTACTAAGAAGCTCAAGGCTCATGACGAAAAGAATGAAGCCCAGGAAGGCGACTTGGTAGAAATCATGGAAACTCGTCCCCTCTCTGCAACCAAGCGCTGGCGTTTGGTCCGCATTGTGGAAAAGAAGAAATAATCTTTTTGGAGTAAGGCGAATATGATTCAAGAAGAAACCAGACTCGTCGTGGCCGATAACAGTGGTGCCAAGGAAGTCGCCTGCATCCGTGTTTTGGGTGGCACAAACCGTCGCTATGCTAGCATCGGTGATGTCATCAAGGTAGCCGTTAAAGACGCTATCCCCCAGAGCAAGGTGAAGAAGGGTTCCGTGGCAGACGCAGTAGTCGTCCGCACCCGTAAGGAAATCGCACGTCCGGATGGAACGCTGATCCGTTTCTCCGACAATGCAGTGGTTCTCATCAATAAGGAAGGTGAACCGCGTGGAACCCGTATTTTTGGACCGGTGGCTCGTGAGCTCCGCGACAAGAAGTACATGAAGATCATCTCCCTCGCACCTGAGGTTCTCTAATGGCTAACATCAAGAAGAATGATAACGTCAAGGTGATTTCCGGTGCCAACAAGGGCAAGACCGGCACCGTGATCAGTGTCAAGGGCGGCAAGGTGACCGTTAGCGGCGTTAACGTCTGCAAGCGTCACGAAAAGCCGAGCCAGACTAACCAGACTGGTGGCATCATCGAAAAGGAACTGCCGATCGACATTTCCAACGTGATGCTTCTCGAAGGCAACACTCCCGTTCGTACCCGCATCGCTCGCGAAGCTGGTAAGAAGGCTGTTCGCGTGAGCGTCAAAACCGGTAAGGCGGTATAACTATGAACCAGATGAAGCAATTTTATCTCGAAAAAGTCGTCCCGGCCTTGCAGCAGAAGTTTGCTTACAAGAACGTGATGGAAATTCCCCGCCTTCAGAAGATCGTGATCAACATGGGCGTGGGCGCTGCTTCCCAGAACCGTAAGGTTCTCGACGAAGCTGCAGACACTCTGACCGCTATCTCTGGTCAGAAGGCTGTCATTACCAATGCTAAGAAGGCTATCGCTAACTTCCACCTCCGTGAAGGTATCGGTATCGGTGCTAAGGTAACCCTCCATGGTGATAACATGTGGGACTTCCTGTTCCGCTTTATCAACATCGACCTTCCTCGTGTTCGTGACTTCCGTGGTCTCGCACGTCGTGGTTTCGATGGCATGGGTAACTTTACCCTGGGCATTAAGGAACAGACCATCTTCGTCGAAATCGATATCGACAAGATCTCTCGCACTTTCGGTATGGACATCTCTTTCGTCACCTCTGCAAAGACCGATGACGAAGGCCGTGCCCTGCTTGAAGAACTTGGACTCCCCTTCCGTAAGTAAGGTAATACCATGGCAAGCAAAAGAATGATTGAAAAATGCAAGCGTACTCCGAAGTATACCGTTCGTGGGTACAACCGTTGCAAGCGTTGCGGTAGGCCGCACGCCTTTATGCGCCGCTTTGGCCTTTGCCGTATTTGCTTCCGCGAAATGGCACTCGCCGGCGAAATCCCCGGTATCACTAAGTCTTCTTGGTAAGGAGAGTATACTCATGGCAATGACAGATCCTATCGCCGATATGCTCACCCGTATCCGCAATGCCTCTACGGCAAAGCTCCCCGTGGTGGACATTCCCGCCAGCAACCTGAAGCGCGAAATTGCACGCGTGCTGCAGGAAAAAGGTTTCATTAAGAAGTTCGTCGTAGTTGAAGATGGCAAGCAGGGCATCCTGAAGGTCCTCCTCCGCTACACCAATGGCGAATCTGCAATCCAGGGCATCCAGCGCGTGTCTACGCCGGGTCTTCGTCACTACGTTGACGCAGCCAAGCTTCCTCGCGTTCGTAACGGCCTCGGCTTTGCTATCATCTCCACCTCTAAAGGCGTCATGACTGACCACGAAGCTCGCAAGGAAAATGTGGGCGGCGAAGTCATCGCAAAGGTTTGGTAAAGATGTCCCGTATCGGTAAAGCTATTATCAACGTTCCGGCAAACGTAAAGGTTGCCATCAATGGTCAGAACATCAAGGTTGAAGGCCCCCTCGGCAAGCTCGAAGCTGACGTTCACGAACTGATCGCTATCAAGTTCGAAAACAACCAGCTGTCCTTCACCCGTCCTGACGATCAGAAGTTCACCCGTGCTATTCACGGCACCACTCGCGCTCTCGTTGCCAACATGGTCGAAGGCGTGACCAAGGGTTTCGAAAAGATTCTCGAAATCGTTGGCGTTGGCTACCGTGTAGAACAGAAGGGTAAGGACCTGAACCTCGTTCTCGGTTTCTCTCACCCGGTTATCTACCAGGCACCGGAAGGCGTTGAACTGAAGGCTGTTGATCCTCTGAAGATTTCCATCAAGGGTATCGACAAGCAGAAGGTCGGCCAGGCTGCAGCAGAAATTCGCAAGTACCGTCGTCCTGAACCGTATAAGGGCAAGGGCATCAAGTACGCTGGCGAAATTGTCCGTCGCAAGCAGGGTAAGAAGACAGGTAAATAAGGGTAAACTATGACTGCAATTGCTAAGAAAAGAATCCAGTCCAGAATCGCACGCCACGCTCGCGTACGCAAGTCTGTCGTCGGAACTGCAGAATGCCCTCGTTTGGCTGTTCGCCGTTCCTTGTCTCACATGGTCGCCCAGATTATCGATGACGCAAACAACAAGTCTATCGCTCAGCTCTCCACTACTTCCAAGGATTTCCAGGGTAAGTTTGGTGAAATGACGAAGTCTGAACAGAGCAAGCAGCTCGGTCTCTTGATTGCTGAAGTCGCCAAGTCCAAGGGCATTGAATCCGTGGTCTTTGACCGCGGCGGTTACATCTATCATGGTCGCGTTCAGGCCCTTGCAGAAGGTGCTCGTGAAGGCGGCTTGAAGTTCTAATTGAGAGGTACACTTTGGAACGCGAAGCTCAAGTTTCTGAATTTGAAGACAAGGTTGTACACATCAACCGTTGCGCTAAGACTGTTAAGGGTGGTCGTCGCATGTCCTTCTCCGCTCTCGTTGTCATCGGCAACAAGAATGGCAAGGTCGGCGTAGGCCTCGGCAAGGCTAAGGAAGTTTCCGAAGCTATCCGTAAGGGTACCGAAGCTGCTCACCGTAACATCGTTGAAGTCCAGCTCCTGGACGGCACCATCCCTCATGACATCGAAGTCAAGAGCGGTGCAACCCGCATCCTCCTGATGCCGGCTGCTCCCGGTACCGGTGTTATCGCTGGTGCTGCAGCCCGTGCAGTTCTCGAACTCGCCGGTGTGCGCAACATCCTCACCAAGATTCACGGTTCCTCCAATCCGAGCACTGTCGTAAGCGCTTGCATTGAAGGCCTTGTTTCTCAGAAGAACAAACAGGACTGCGCAGCTCTGCGCGGTGCTAACGCCTAAGGGGTAATACAATGAAGAAAGTTCGTATTACTTTGATCAAGGGTATCGTCCGTCGCCTCCCGATGCATCGTGCAAACGTTGCAGCTCTGGGTCTCCGCAAGATCGGACAGACTGTTGAACACAATTTGACCCCCAGCATCCAGGGCATGATCAACGCCGTGGCTGACATGGTTAAGGTCGAGGAGATCTAAGATGGAACTCAATACTCTCAATCCTGGCAAGGCCAAGGTCGTTAAGCGCAAGCGTATCGGCCGTGGTCCGGGTTCCGGTTGGGGCACCACTGCTGGCCGTGGTCAGAAGGGTGCAGGTGCTCGTAAGAGCGCTAAGGCCGGTCGTGTCGCTTTTGAAGGCGGCCAGATGCCTATCCACCGTCGTATCCCGAAGCGTGGTTTCAAACATGCTGGTGTCGAATTCCAGATCGTGAACCTCAAGAAGCTTGCTTCTTGCAGCGTTGTGGACTTCGATGCACAGTCTCTGTTCGATCAGGGCTTCATCCGTAACGTCGAACAGCCGGTCAAGGTCCTCGCTTTTGGTACCATTGACAAGGCTATCAATGTCAAGGTAGACGCTATCAGCGAAAAGGCAAAGGCTGCCATTGAAGCTGCTGGCGGTAAAGTCGAGATCATCTAATGGAAGCTCTCAAGAAAGCTATTGATGCGTTCGTCAATGCCTTCAAGATAGAAGACCTGCGTAAAAAGCTCCTTTTTACGCTGGGTTTTCTTATCATTTATCGCGTTGGTGCTCACATCACCATCCCCGGAGTGAACTCTGCTGTTCTGGCTGAGTACTTCCGTAATTCGAACAACTTGTTCGGCTTGTACGACTCCTTTACGGGTGGTGCTTTCGCGAAGGCGACTGTATTTGCCCTGGGTATCATGCCCTACATTAGCGCGAGCATCATCATTCAGTTGATGGGCTCCGTTTTTCCTGCGATCCAGACCCTGCAGAAGGAAGGACAGGAAGGGCGCGCTAAGCTGAACCAGTACACCCGCTACTTCACTGTGGCTTTGGCTGCTTTGCAGGGCTGGGGTATTTCAGTTTGGCTATCCAGTCTTAAGGTTTCCACGGCCGTCGCATCCAATGTGTCCGTCCTCGCTGACGACTTCACTTCTGGTGCCGGCGTCCTTGGTTTCCGTTTGTTAGCTACCCTGACCTTCACCGCTGGTACGATCTTTGTGATGTACCTTGGCGAGCAGATTACCTCCCACGGTGTCGGTAATGGTATCTCTCTCATCATCTTCGCCGGTATCGTCGGCGGCCTTCCCAGTGCCGTCTTCCGTGAAGTGGAAATGTTTAAGGAAGGCATTCAGCCTCTCGCTGTGGAAGTATTCATACTGGCAGCGGTGGTCGCAATTGTCGGCTTTATCGTTTTCGTTGAACAGGCGAACCGTCGCATTCCACTCCAGAGTCCTCGTAGGACTGTTGGAAGCAAAGTTATGGGCGGTCAGTCCAGCTATTTGCCCTTCAAGGTCAATACCGCTGGTGTGATTCCCGTGATTTTCGCATCCTGCATTATGTTCATTCCGGCCATGATCGCATCCTGGTTCCCGAATGTTTCAGCAATGCAGTCCTTTGCGTCTGCTTTCATCCCGGGTCACATTTCCTATAGTGTGATCTTTGCACTCCTCATTATCTTCTTCACCTTCTTCTACACAGCAATTCAGTACAACCCCAACGATATTGCTGAAAATCTGAAGAGGTCCGGTGGATTTATTCCGGGAGTACGTCCGGGCAAGCAAACTGCAGAGTATATTGACCATGTTCTAACCAGAATTTCTCTGCCTGGGTCCCTTTTCCTCGCTTTAATCAGCGTCGGACCTCTGCATATGAAAGACGCTCTCAATATGAGTTTCTATATTGGGGGTACCTCGGTCCTGATCGTGGTAGGTGTTGCACTTGATACTCTTCGCCAGCTCGAAGCTCAACTGCATACCAAAAACTATGAAGGTTTCCTGAAACGTGGCCGCATTCGCGGCAGGATGGCAAGTTAGTGGCTAAAGAAGAAGGCATTCAAGTAGAAGGTGTTGTGTTGGAAGCTCTCCCCAACGCTTTCTTCCGTGTCCAGCTCGGAAATGGTCACGAAATCCTTGCTCATGTTTCCGGAAAAATGCGTCGGCATTTCATTCGAATTTTGCCCGACGACAAAGTGTTGGTTGAGATTTCTCCCTACGACCTCAATCGTGGAAGAATCACATACCGTTACAAGTAATAGGTATTTTCAAAGAAGGTCAAACCTATGAAAATCAAAGCCTCCATCAAACCCAGATGTGAAAACTGCAAGATCATCCGTCGTAAGGGTGTATTGCGCATCATCTGTTCGAAGAACCCCCGTCACAAGCAGAAGCAGGGATAAGGAGATCGTATGGCACGTATCGCTGGTGTCGATTTACCGAGAAACAAGACTGTTGAATACGGTCTGACGGCAATCTATGGCGTCGGTCTGTTCACCGCTAATAAGGTCTGTGCTCAGCTGGGCATTGACAAGAATAAGAAGTGTGACGACCTGACTGAAGAAGAACAAGGTAAGATTCGTCATCTTCTGGAAGACGAATACTCTGTGGAAGGTCAGCTCCGCGCAGAAGTTACCCTGAACATTAAGCGTCTGCAGGATATTGGTTGCTACCGTGGTATCCGCCACCGTAAGGGCCTCCCGGTCCGCGGTCAGCGTTCCCGCACCAATGCTCGTACTCGTAAGGGTCCGAAGAAGACTGTGGCTAACAAGAAGAAGTAAGGAGTTTTATCGTGGCTGAAGAAGTAATTAATGAAACTGCTGCCGCTGTTGAAGCTCCGGCTGCTGAAGAAGTTAAGGTTAAGAAGGGCAAGCGTCGCGTTGACCTCCAGGGTATCGCATGCGTCTTCGCTTCCTTCAACAACACTATCGTCTCTATTACCGATGCTCGCGGTAACGTTGTAGCTTGGGGCTCTCCCGGTAACTCCGGTTTCAAGGGCTCTCGTAAGAGCACTCCGTTTGCTGCACAGCTCGCTGCTGAAGTCGCTGCTCACAAGGCTTTCGACCTCGGTATGCGTAAGGTTGATGTCCGCGTTAAGGGCGCAGGTGGTGGTCGTGAATCCGCTGTCCGTGCAATCAAGAATGCGGGCCTCGAAGTTCTCTCTATTCGAGACGTGACGGGCGTTCCTCACAACGGTTGCCGTCCTAAAAAGAAGAGAAGAGTCTAATTTAAAGAGGTATCGCCAATGATGTGGAAATCACTTCAGATGCCGCGCAGCTTCCAGAAAGTGGAAACCGGCGAAGACGGACGCTATGCTAAGTTCGTAGTAGAAGCATTGGAACGTGGCTGGGGTATTACCCTCGGTAACGCTCTCCGTCGTACGCTCCTTTCCTCTCTGCAGGGCGCGGCCATTGTCTCCGTGAAAATCGAAGGCGTTGACAAGGAATTTTCGACGATCCCGGGTGTTAAGGAAGATGTCACCGATATCATCCTTAATCTCAAGAGCATCCGCGTCAAGCTCCTGTCTGACCACGACGAAACCCTTCGCCTGGATATGTCCGGCGATGGCGAAGTCACGGCAAAGCACTTCATGGACAATCCGAACGTTGCAGTGCTCACTCCGGATGTTCATATCGCAACATTGAACGGTAACGCTTCGCTGTCCTTGGAAGTCAAGATTTCCAGCGGCCGCGGCTATGTCACTGCTGACGAATTGAAGGATAAGGACGCTCCTATCGGCGTAATCGCCATGGACGCCAACTTCAACCCGGTGCAGAAAGTGGCAATGCACATCAGCGATACCCGCGTTGGCCAGAAGACGGACTACAACCGTCTGGAACTCGAGATTACTACTGATGGTTCCATCGATCCCGAAGACGCTTTGGCATATGCTGCAAAGCTTCTCGTCGATCACCTGGAAATCTTCATCAACTTCGAAGGCGATCTGGAATCTCCTGAAGAACTTGAAATGGATGAAGAACGTCAGCGTATTGCTCAGCTCCTGCGCACCCGCGTGGACGATCTGGAACTTTCCGTTCGCTCCAGCAACTGCCTCCGTATGGCAAACATCCATACCGTTGGCGAACTTGTGCGCAACAAGGAAAACGATATGCTCAAATACAAGAACTTCGGTCGTAAGTCCTTGGTTGAACTTAACGAAGTATTGACCTCCATGGGCCTCAGCTTTGGTATGGACGTCGATGACTACTTGAAGGATTAAAAATGAGACACGGTGTAAAAAACAAGAAACTCGGCGTTAACGCCCAGCACAAGCGTGCCATCCTCCGCGCTCTTACCACCTCCATTCTTGGAAAGGGTATGGAAGCCGAACAGGGCAACCGCTACGTGCGCACCACTCTCCACAAGGCTAAGCTCGTTCGTAGCTATGTGGAACGCATGATTACCTATGCAAAGAAGGGTGACCTTTCTGCACGTCGTGAAGCAGCTCGCTTCGTGATGGACCCGAAGGTTCTCCAGGATTTGTTCAACACTATCGGCCCGCGCTATGCTTCCCGTAACGGTGGTTATACCCGTATCCTGAAGCTCGGCCCGAACCGCGCTGGTGACGCTGCTGAAATGGCTCTCATCGGTCTCGTCGAAGACGAAATCGTTGTGAAGACCAAGAAGACTGCTGACGCTGCAAAGCCCGAAGCTGTCGACATGGTTGAAGGCGAAAGCAAGAACTAATCCATAGCGTAAAAAGCTTAAAAAAGTCCGGTCGCAAGGCCGGGCTTTTTTTATGCCCGTAATTGTTCATGAATCACAGGCGCCTGAAATCTTGAATACTTGTTTTTTGTATTTTTAACGAACATTTATCGATATATGGATTTTTGATGCAACGTTTAATCGCTGTTCTTCTTTTGTTGTGTGTGGGCGTATTCGCTGCCGAGTCTTCTTTCGGTAGCCTGTCCTCCGTGAAGGCTTCTGGGCCTTCGTCCCGCAGTAGCATTGCCCTGACGCCCGCTTCTGCGGAAGTGGCCGTGGATTCCAGCTACATTCTTGGCCCTGGCGACTTTCTGGATGTAATGCTTGAGAACAGCTACCTGACGGTTCAGGTGGCTCCCGATGGTACCATTGCCATTGAGGAATGTGGCGTAGCCAATATTGGCGGGAAGACTCTTGCGGAAGCGAAGGAGTTGATCCTGGACCTTGCTGCAAGGCGATATAAGCGTGAGTTCTGCTATGTGCAGCTGGCTGCCCTCAAGAAGTTCAAGGTGAATGCCATGGGTGCAGTGGGCCAGATTGGCCAGCACATGGTGGACCCCCAGACTCGTTTGAGCTATTTCATCCGTCAGATGGGCGGTACGGTGACCCGCGCCAACACGGAAGATGTGCAGGTGATTCGCGGTAAGGATACGCTCCATGTGAACTACAGCGCCATGTCCATCGATGGAAATTTCGATGATGATATCATGCTGGAACAGGGCGACAAGATTTATGTTCCTTATGTGGGCTTGGGTGATAACGTGGCCATGATTTTCCCGGGCTACAAGACCAGCGTTGCCTATAAGGAAGGCAGGACCCTCCAGGAATATTTTGAACTGGCTGGTGGCGCAAGACTTCACAGCTTTGGCTATAAGGCTGCCTGCGTGCGTGAACCGGGCAAGGCTCCCCGCTGGATTTCCGTTACCGAGATGGGTAGCACTGTTGTTTCTCCCAACACGGAAGTGGAATTCTCCGTACAGGAAATGCTTGTGTATGTGGGCGGTGCAGTGAACTTCCTGGGTCGTTACCCTTACGATCCGTCCTGGCGTGTGCTGGACTATGTGGCGGCCGCGGGCTTGAACACCATTTCTGGTTCCTGGAGCCAGATTAGGATTTGGCGCGGTACGGAACCGGAAGCAATTTCTGTGAATGTGGCCACCGATCAGGTGATGCCTGGCGACTACATCGAAATTCCCAAGAGTCATTACGAGTCTTTCAAGGACTTCACCTTGTTCCTTGCATCGCTCCTGACTGTGCTCTCCTCTGCCTTCATCATTTACGTTAACTACAAGTAGGCTTTATGGAAAAGCAGGCTTCTGCTGGTTTTATTGAAATCATCCTTCGTGTGATGAACAACTGCTTGAGACGTTTCAAGCTGTGGCTGTTTATTTTGTTGTTCCCTACCATTGTGGCCTTTGTGCTGGTGATGTGGGTGATCAAGCCTGTATATGCCGCTGTCGCAGTGGTAACACCTCCGGCTGCTTCTCAGAGCGCCTTGAGCGGGCTTAGCTCCATGCTGGGCGGCGCATCCGGTAGTGTCAGTTCCCTTCTGGGTCTTGGTACTGCAGATGAAGACGCCAATGCGGTCTGGACTATCATCAATTCCTGGGAACTTCATAACCAGGTCATCGAGAAGTTTAACCTGGCTGAACATTACGAGTTCGACGGCAAGTTCCATGCGGATTTGCTGAAGCAGTTCCGCCAGAGCTTTGGCGTGGAAGTGAACAAGGAAGATATGTTCGCCATCTCCATGGAGGACGAGGACTACAAGCTGGCCGCCCAGATGGTGAGATTCATCCTGGAAAAGACGGACTCCGCCTTCAACGCCTTCAAGACTTCCCAGGCAAGGCAGTCTCGCCTTTACTTCCAGTCCCGCCTAGATTCCTGCACCCACACGCTGGATTCCCTCATCGACGATTTCGTGAAGTTCCAGGAAGAGAACAATATCTACGATCCGGAAGTTCAGCTGGAATCTACCCTCAAGTACTTGAGCACCTTGCAGTCCAGACGTGAAGAAGTGTCCATGGAAATGGCTTTCGAAAAGGCTGACCGCGGTGAAGGCAGCAGACGTTACGACGAATTGAACAAGCGCTACAAGGGCGTAAATACCGCATTGAACGGCGCCGTGAACGGAAAGCACAAGGACCTGGGTCTTGTCTCCCTGAAGAAGTCTCCGGAACTGGGTGCTGAATACGTCCGTCGCGAAACTGAAATCCGCGTGCAGGAAGCCATGTACAAGCTGCTTCGCCAGCAGAGCGAACAGATGCGCATGGAAGAAGCAAAGATGCTGACGAACCTCCATGTGCTGGAACCGCCTTGGGAAAACGACAAGAAGATTTACCCTCTCCGTGGCGTGACCTTGATGTTTACTTTCATGGTGTCTTTCATCTTTGCCACCATCATCTGCAATATCCTGGGTTACCTGGAAGACGAGGAAACTCGTGATTCCGAGACTGCAAGACAGTGGAAGGCCTTCAAGGGTCACTTCTCCAGAAAGAAGGCATAAGATATGTTTTCCTGGATAATGGAATATCCGGAAACTTCAGTCTCTGTGGTGGTCACGCTTTTCTGCCTGGTCCGTGTGGCCTTGCTGAAGCGAGACTTCTTTAGCCCCATCTCCATTTACTGCTTTACCCAGTTCCTGACCTTGGGTATTTCCTTCTTGCGTCTTGACCCTGCCATGACGGATTTCCACGCCAGGACCTGGATGGTCTGGATTCTCGGGCTGGTGTCTTTCTGCGGGGGATGTTTCTTGGTGACGCAGTATGCTAGGTCTAAGCGCATTCCCTGCGACTTGTCCAAGCCGTCTCCTCCCGAGGACTACAACTGGAATATCCATCTGTTCCTTTCCTTTGTGGCTTTCCTGTTCTTTATGGTGGGCGTCTACGGTGTGGTCCAGAAGGCGGGTAACTTGATTGTGTTTACCCCGAGCCCCGCGGATTGGATGAGCAAGGATGTGAACTACGGCTATTATGCCATCCTCCTGAGTAGCGGTCCCCTGGCGGTCTTGATGTTTGGGGTTGCGGCCTTCAAGAAGTTCAATAACAATGCCTTGGTGTGCAACATCTCGAAGATCATGGTGCTTTTGACCATTGCCATGAACTTGATGGCCTATCCCAACAGAACTTCACTGTTCTGTAACTTGGGCTTCCTGGTCATCATGTCCAACTTCCTGTATAAGCGTATTTCTCCCATTATTATTTCCCTGGCGTTGATTATCGCCATTGGAAGTTTTGTGGCTATCAGTAGCCTGCGTGCCCAGTATGGCGGAAGTGATATCAAGGGCAAGGCTATGGATGCGGTGATGAAGTTGCCCTACATGTACGTGGCCAACAACTACTGGAATTTGGATTATGCCATCAACCCGGCGAACGATGACGAAATTCATCCGCACACTTATGGCATAGACTTTTTTGCAGGCGTATTTGAGTACGCCCGAGTGAGCGGTAGCTTTAGGAACAGCTTCGGATGGGACGATGCCTTCAACGAAAAGATCCAGAAGGTGTACGGCTTCAATACGGTAAACTACCTATGGGAAGTGTACAAGGATTTCCATCTGGTAGGTTGCTGCCTGTTCCCGCTGCTTTGTGGCATGGCCCTCACGCTATTGCACTTGCGACTGTGCGGTAAGTATAGCCCCAGGCAGATTGCCCTCTATACGCTGTTCATTTACTTCGTTGGATGGTGGTTCTTTACGGCGGGCTACAAGCAGGGACTTTACTGCATTTGGGTGGCCTATATCTACTTTGCCACAACGATTTGTGCCGGGCGTAACAGACTCGTGAGAGTCTCTACGGAAACGAAGGCTTTACCAGCCGAAGCGCCTGTGCTTGATAAAGTAGACGGCCAATTGCAGGCTCAGCAGTAAATCACCTGTCAAAGTCAGGAGGGGGATGTAACTGTTGGAGAGCACTCGCGCTCCAATGAGACATACCGCTATGTTCACGACACCGCCTGCGGTAATCATGATACCATAGGTCCAGGTCCGCTTTTCCTTAAGCATGGTGGAGATCATCCCCATGCGGGTGGCCTGAAGGATGAGGGACAGTGCCAGAATTCTCAGGCAGAAACAGCTGGTTGCAAGGACGTCGTTTGTCCAGGGGGCTGCAAAGAAGATGATTCTGAGGGTGTATTCCGGGAACAGCCAGAAGGGGCTGGAGACTGCGGCAATGAACAGGGTAAATACTGCCTGGTCCCGAAGGTGCAGGGTCTTGCTATCCGTCTGGTGCAGGGTAATGAGGCTACTGGAAATGAAGTGGACCATGAGCCCCGAAGCGAGAATGATTAGTTTGTGTGCAAAGTTGTAGGACCCGAGAAAAGATTCCGAGGCGAAACTTGCCACAGTATAGAGACCCACCGGCAGGTAGGCAAAGCTAGCGAGACTTGAAAGAGCGTAAGGGCATGCGGATTTGAACATCAGCGCAAAGAACTTCCTGGTATGAAGTCCTATGCGCAGGACCTTGGCAGTAAAGGCCTGGCCCACGCCGAATCCAAATGCGGGTAACGCAGCCACCACCATGGCGCCTGCGATAGCGGGGATGGAATCGAAGTGGAGATACCACAGGGCGATTCCCATAATGGTGGTGTAGGAGATGGTGTGGAGAACTTTGGACAGGAGCAGTTTTTTCCAGAAGTTTCCGCAGATGAAGTACCAGTCAAAGAAGGCGTGCTGGAAAAGCAATCCTAGCGCAAGAATCAGCTCTCCGTAAAATACTGGACTATCCCACCTGCAGATAAAGGCGAAAGCCACCATCGTGAGGGCCGCCAAGGCGGTCATGGAAAGTCGTAACTGGAGAACGTTTATAAAAAGCCTGCCCTGGGTAGCCCGCTTGCCAAAAAAGGCCAAAATCAGGGTTGCCATGCCAAAATCCGCTAGTGCGCAGAAGATGGTATAGTCACTTTGTAAAATTCCGAAGTATCCAAACTTTACAATTCCCAAATTAGAAGCGATAATATTTTGGACGAGGACGGAAACTCCCTGGATGAGGATGTTCACCAGTGAAATGAAAATTCCGATTCGTATGTTCTTTAACGCTTGCAACGGTGGGTAAAATTAGATGTTTAAAATCCAAATGTCTTTCGCATTTTGTATCTTTGGGTGCAAAATCGCGAGAGTGGCGGAATTGGCAGACGCGCCAGACTTAGGATCTGGTACCTCGGTGTGTGGGTTCGACTCCCACCCCTCGCATGTTTTTAACATCTAATATAAATCGATTATCGGAGTTCATAATGAGCGTTGAAATCAAAGAAACTAGCGCCACTTTGCGCACCCTCGAAATTTCCATTCCGCAGGCTGACCTGACTGCTCCCTTCGAAAAGAAGGTGAACCAGTACAAGAAGCAGGTTACCCTGAAGGGTTTCCGCCAGGGCATGGTTCCCAAGGCAATGATCCTGAAGCAGTTTGGTGAATCCATCCGTCACGAAGTTGTTGATGAAACCATCAACAAGATCGTCCAGGAAGAACTGAAGAAGGCTAACATCATTCCCGTTGGCGCCATGAAGGTTGTTGATTTCAACGACGACAAGACCGCAGACATCACTCTGAAGGTTGAAGTCGAAATGGATCCGGAAATCGATATCAAGGGTTATGCCGACACCGGTATCACCGTTCCCGCTACCGCAGTGAGCCAGGAAGAAATCGACGCTGAATACAACCGTCTGATGCAGATGTGGAGCAAGGACGAACACGTTGACCGTGCAGCAGCAAAGGGCGACGTTGTCGTTGGTAACTACATCGAAGTCATCATTGACGGCGAAAAGCAGGAACTCCCTGAAAACCGCGAATTCCGTTCTCTCCTCGGTGAATCCGCTTCTCCGGGATTCGACGCTGGTCTCAATGGCGCATCTGCCGGCGAAACCAAGGAAATCAACTTCCAGTATCCGGAAGACCACAAGGACGAACGCTATCGCGGTAAGACCGCTCAGTTCAAGGTCGAAGTTACCGACGTTCGCGCCATCGTTCCTCCCACCATGGACGAAGCTTTCTTCGAACAGGTTGGCGTCAAGGATGTGGAAGACCTGAAGAAGAACCTTGCTGATGGCATCGAAAACCAGAAGAAGGACGCAGTGAAGAACAAGGCTATCAACGAAGCTATCGACAAGCTCATCGAAGCTAACCCGTTCGAAGTGCCCCAGGCTCGCGTAAACGACCTGATCCGCTGGTCCATCAACCGTAACGTCCAGAACGAAAAGGACGCTGTGGAACCCACCGAAGAACAGATCAAGGTTCTGGCTCCGGAAGCTGTTCGCGAAATCAAGAAGCATCGCATTCTCGAATTCGTTGCAACTGCCGAAAAGATCAAGCCGACTCAGGCTCTGGTTGACGAACGTCTCCAGGCTATGGCAAACGCATATCACGTGGACTTCGAATCCCTGAAGGCCCACTTCCGTCAGTCCGGCCGCATCAATGCTATGCGCGACGAACTCCGCATCCAGATGGCTGCAGACTTCATCGTTGGCATTCGTGCTGCTGCTGAAGAAACTAAGTAAGAGGTAAACTCATAATGATCATTCCTACCGTCATCGAGACCACCGGACGCGGTGAACGCGCCTATGACATCTACTCCCGCCTCCTCAAGGAGCGCATCATCTTCTTGGGTACTCCCATTAACGATGAAGTGGCCAACAATGTCATGGCCCAGCTGATTTTCCTTGAATACGAGAATCCGGAGAAGGATATCACGCTGTATATCAACAGCCCTGGTGGTTACGTTTCGGCAGGTTTGGCCATTTACGATACCATGCAGCATGTTCGTCCGAACATTGCTACCATCTGTATCGGTAGTTGCGCCTCGATGGCTGCCGTGCTCCTCGCTGCAGGAACCAAGGGCAAGCGTTATGCTCTGCCTCACTCCCGCATCATGCTGCACCAGCCGTCTGGCGCTGCCACCGGTCAGTCTACCGATATTCAGATTACCGCCAAGGAAATCGTCCGCACTAAGGACACCCTGGCAGAAATCGTTGCCAAGCATACTGGCAAGCCTATTGAAGAAGTTCGCACCAAGACCGACCGCGACTTCTACATGAGTCCCGAAGAAGCCAAGGAATTTGGCGTCATCGATGAAATTTTTGTGCCGCGTAAAGAGGGAATTTAATGTATCGTAGCGGGAAGAACCACCCCACCGTGACTTGCAGTTTTTGTGGCAAGCCGGCAGAGCAAGTCGAGAAGATGATTACTGGTGCAGGCGTGCATATCTGCAGCGACTGCGTATCCATGTGCCATCGCATTATCGAAGAGGATCGTTCCCGCCGTGTACAGGAAGAGGCTGCTGCTGAAATCGCTTCTAAGCCTCTGCCCCTTCCCAGCCAGATCAAGGAACACCTGGACGAATTCGTCATCGGACAGGACCAGGCCAAGATGGCTCTTTCTGTAGCGGTTTACAACCATTACAAGCGTCTCCGTTACAAACAAACTCATAATTCCAAGAACGATGTGGAAGTGGATAAGTCCAACCTCCTGCTGGTGGGCCCCACGGGTTCCGGTAAGACTCTCCTTGCCCAGACCATGGCGCGTTTCCTGGATGTGCCCTTTACCATTGCCGACGCTACCGTCCTTACGGAAGCGGGCTATGTGGGCGAAGACGTAGACAGCATTATCGTGCGCCTGTTGCAGGCTGCCGATTACGATGTTGCCCGTGCCGAACGTGGCATCATCTTTGTTGACGAAATTGATAAGATTGCCCGTAAGACTGCCAACCCCTCCATTACCCGCGACGTAAGCGGTGAAGGTGTTCAGCAGGGCCTTTTGAAGCTTCTGGAAGGTACCGTGGCGGCCGTTCCCCCTAAGGGTGGCCGTAAGCACCCGGAACAGCCCTTGGTGCAGGTGAATACCCGCAACATCCTGTTTATCTGCGGTGGCGCCTTCGAAACTTTGGACAAGATTATTGCCCGCCGCGTCAATCAGGGCGGTATGGGCTTTGGCGCTGACATTCGTAGTTCCGAAGAAAATACCCTGAGCGAACTGTTCAAGGTGATGGAACCGGATGATTTGATCCAGTTCGGTTTGATTCCCGAAATCGTGGGACGTTTGCCCATCGCTGTTGCCTTGGAAGAACTGGACGAAGCTGCCCTTTTGAATATTCTGACCCAGCCTAAGAACGCTCTGGTAAAACAGTACAAGAGATTGTTTGAAATGGACGGCGTGGAACTGGAATTTACTGACGACGCCCTGAAGGAAATCGTGCGTGAGACCATGGTCCGTAAGACAGGTGCCCGCGGCCTTCGTTCCGTGATGGAAAAGGCCCTTCAGCGTTTCATGTTTACCATTCCCGGATCCGGTACCAAGACTCTTTCCGTTACTGCAGAAATGGTTCGCGAAGGCTTGACCCCGGCAAGTACCGCAGTTGCTGCCGCCCCTAAGAAAGGTCGCAAGAAAGCTTCCTAACTTCGATCTGGTTCCGCTTGAATTTTAGCGGGCCATTGGAGAAACGATTTTGGCTCTTGACGTAAATAAGACATATCCGTTGCTTCCCCTGAGGGACGCTATTGTATTTCCGCTGACCACCCGCCGCATTCTGGTGGGTAGGGAAATTTCCCTGAAGGCACTGGAATACGCCGAAGCCCACGGTAACGAAATTATTCTTTCTGCTCAAAAAAATATCGAGCTGGAAGAAATTGCGAATCCCATGTTGGATCTTTATTCCGTAGGTGTACTTGCCCGCGTAAGCAACGTGACTCCGTTCCCCAATGGTTGCGTGAAGGTGGTGTTGGAAGGTGAGACCGTGGTGGACCTCCGCTCCATTGCACAGGAAAAGGGTTTCCTGCAGGTTACGGTTTCCGAACGTAATCCTAAGATTCAGCTGGCCGACAAGAGCGAGAATTTTGAACTGGTGCTGAACCAGTTTAAGGAATACTCCATGCACCGCAATATTGCGGAAGGTATGGTGGATGCCCTGTTCACCATGGATAGCCACCTGAATGCTTTCTATGGCATGATTCCGTTCCTTCAGGTTTCTCTGGATGAACGCCAGACTCTTCTGGAAATCGGGAACATCAACGACCTGGCTAATCGCCTCCTGCAGATTATGCAGATGGCTTCCAGCAATGACACCCTGATGGTGAAGGTCCAGCAGAATGTCCGCCAGAAGATGGCCCAGCAGCAGAAGGAATGGTTCATCTCCGAACAGATCCGTCAGCTCCAGGATGAACTGGATGGCGAAAACGGTCAGTCCGAACCGGATCAGCTTTTGAAGAAGCTGAAGGAAAAGAAGTTTGCTCCCGCCATTCAGGAAAAGCTGGAAGAAGAAATTTCCCGCATGCGCATGATGCAGCCCACTTCTCCGGAATACGCCGTGAGCCGTAACTATCTGGATTGGTTCCTCACGCTTCCGTACAATGTGTACACCGACACCGTCCTGAACATGAAGAAGGTGAAGTCCGAACTGGATGCAAAGCATTTCGGGCTGGACAAGGTGAAGGACCGCATCATGGAATACATCGCTGTTCTGAAGCTTACGGGCACGGAACGTCGCGCTCCCATCCTTTGCCTGGTAGGTCCTCCGGGCGTTGGTAAGACCACTCTGGTGGAATCCATCGCCAAGGCCATGCAGCGCAATTTCGTCCGCATCACCTTGGGTGGCGTCCGTGACGAAGCTGAAATTCGCGGTCATCGCCGCACTTACATCGGCGCCATGCCGGGTCGTTTCATTCACGCATTGAAGCGCGCCAAGTGCATGAATCCCATCATCCTTCTGGATGAAATCGACAAGATGGCCAGCGATTTCCGCGGCGATCCTGCCAGCGCCATGCTTGAAGTTTTGGACCCGGAACAGAACCACGACTTTACCGACCACTTTATGGAAGTGGGTCTGGACTTGTCCCGTGTGCTGTTCATCGCTACCGCCAATAACGAAAACCAGATTCCCGAAGCTCTCCACGACCGTCTGGAAATGGTGCGCCTGCCGGGCTACTATCCCCACGAAAAGGAAAAGATTGCGTCCAACTATCTGGTGCCCCGCATTTGCGAACGTACCGGCGTGAAGCTGGGTGAGGACATCGCCTTCTCCGACGAAATTGTCCGTAAGGTTATCCGCGACTGGACCCGCGAAGCAGGCGTCCGCGAGCTGGAACGTACCTTGGAAAACGTGGTTCGCCATCGCGCGAAAGACATGGTCATGGGCAAGAA
Source organism: Fibrobacter sp. UWEL (assembly GCF_900142535.1). Classification (NCBI taxonomy): domain Bacteria; kingdom Pseudomonadati; phylum Fibrobacterota; class Fibrobacteria; order Fibrobacterales; family Fibrobacteraceae; genus Fibrobacter; species Fibrobacter sp. UWEL. The sequence goes on along the minus strand of NZ_FRBE01000029.1, from coordinate 1,237 downwards.
GTTCCAGAAGGATCTGACCGAAAAGACTTTGCAGGAATACCTGGGCGCTCCCCGCTTTATCGGTAGCACCCTGCCTGAATCTGGCCGCCCGGGCATCGTGACGGGCCTTGCCTGGACAAGCGTGGGCGGAGAAATCCTTCCCATCGAATGCATGCTGCTCTCCGGCAAGGGCGCCCTCATTATGACGGGTAAGCTGGGTGACGTGATGAAGGAATCCGCCCAGATTGCGCTTTCCCTGGTTCGCGAACGTCTGCAGCGCTTTGGCATCGACCCTGCCATCGTGAAGAAGACCGACATCCACATTCACGTACCCGAAGGCGCTGTTCCCAAGGACGGTCCTTCCGCCGGTATCGCACTCACGCTTTGCCTCCTTTCCGCGTTCACCCGCCATCCTATTCCCACGGACATCGCCTTCACTGGCGAAGTAAGCCTTACGGGCAACTGTCTGGCTATCGGTGGCCTCAACGAAAAGGCTCTGGCTGCACTCCAGGCTGGCGTGAAGACCTTGCGTCTCCCTGCCCAGAATCAGAAGGATGTGGACGAACTCCCGGCACCTGCAAAGAAGGGCCTGAAGATCTTCACCCACAAGCATATCGATGAAATCATTAAGATTTTGTTTAAGGGAGTGAAGGTGAGTGCTTCGGATTTGAATGCGCAGGTTTCGCCTGCTAGCGCAGGCTCTGCCGCAAAAAATTCTGAAGACGATGAGGATGTTGAATCCGAAAAGCCTCAGAAGACGGCTGTGAAAAAGCCTGCAAAGGTTTCACCTAGGAAGCCTGGCAAGAAGAAATAAAAATTAAAGGACCGCAGTTTTTGCTGCGGTCTTTTTTGTAAGTTGGGGTTATGGAAGAGAATGCTGAAATGACAAATGAAAATGTCGTACCTTTTAAAGTAAATAAGGTAGGCGTTATCATCTGCATGATTGAAAATATGGCTTTAGGAATCTTTCCGTATTTTTGGTATAAAAGGGAAGTGGCTGTAAATGAAGCTTATGGGTATGAAAATATGGATAGCTTCAATTACATCGGTGAAAGAATGGCTGAATGTTTTTTGCCGTTATCGCTTGCGGTGCCATTGTCCTTGGTTTACTTGTTTTGCTTAAGAGGTGTTAAAACCTACGAAGGTTTATTTGTAATTTCTATGGGCTCTTCATCAACATGTGTGGGTGGCTTCGCCACCCTTTTTTGTTGACTTTCGCCTAAATTAAACAAAAAATGGGCTATTTTCTAAAATTTAA
>NZ_FRBE01000028.1 GCF_900142535.1 Fibrobacter sp. UWEL | reverse complement strand
GTAGAAGCCGCTGTTCCGAGTCTGCGGGATGGCAAATGTGACCTGCCCGGACCGCATATTAAGAGTCTTGGGTTTGAAACCGTTCGCGTAATCCAAACGATTTTTGGAGCGTTCGTAAGCCCCTGCATTTAGGAAGTTCTCCCGTTCCAATTTCATGGCCTCGTTCATGGCGAGTCTGAAAAGATCCATCAGAAAGTCGGGTCCCTGCTCGATTAGGGCTTTCAAAATTGTCGGGTCGAAACTATATTTGTTTTCGGAGTTTTCCATAATTGATTCCTTTTTGATTTGTCGCAAAACCAAAAATAGGATGTGGAAACTCCACTTTTTGTTTATAGGGCCCTAAACGGGCCTTTTTTCATGAATTATTGATTTTACAGAAAGAAAATTACATCTTCACGGCTCTTTTGAAAACGTCCTATTCTGGGGCGTTCTGTTCTTTTGCTTTGTGGCAGCAATTGCCTCCACCATATTCACCGCCATTGAAGACCTTGGTGCATTGGCAGTGATTTATACGGCCTTCATCACCTTATATTTTGTGGTTCTAGGCGCAATCGTATTCGTCTCTCACAAGACAGAAGCGGGCTATACGGCCATGTGCTTTGGCATCAACACGTTAATTTTGCCCCCTATGTTTTTCATTTGCGGTGCATTTGATTGCGGCATGCCATTCTATTGCCTCACCAGCATTCTCATTTCATCCCTAATTTCCAAGTTCAAGCCTCGCAGTATCATGCTGGTGTACTCCATCACATTGTATACGGTCATCTTCTTCGTGGACTATTACTTTCCGAATTATTCCCCAAATTTGGAGCCTTTTGACACAATCGTGGACCAGGCGGTATCCTTTATATTTATGGGACTTATGATTTTCACCACGGTGTCTTACCTGCTGAAAGCCTATAATCGCGAAAAAAAGGATAAGGACGAACTGATTACCAAACTGGATTACCTTTCCTCTCACGATCCCCTGACAGGTCTGTATAACAGGCGCAGTTTTATTGAAGTTATTCGGAATAACGTACTAAAAAATCCTGCAGGATTCTACTTACTGATGTTTGACGTAGATTTTTTCAAGCGAGTGAACGATAACTTCGGTCACGTCTTTGGAGACCACGTTCTTACAGCAATCGGCAAGGTGGCACAGGATACCTGCTGCGAAGAAGGGGAAATGGCGGTCCGTTATGGCGGTGAGGAATTCATCCTGCTCATCCGTGACGAAAGCTACGACAAGGCAATGGTAAAGGCAGAACAATTCCGATACAAGGTATCCTGCCTAAAATTTGACGACCAGCCCAACGTACGTATTCATATCAGTGGCGGTTTTGTGGATTGCGCCAATCCCGAGTTCAACAACCACGACAAGCTTTTGACCGCAGTGGACGAACGTCTTTATATGGCAAAGACAAATGGCCGAGACCAGATCGTCGGAAAGAAATAAAGCTATTTTTGAGGCATGATTCACGAAATTGCGCCCCACGTACTGGACAATCAGTTCAAGATTCAAGACCCCAAGCCAAACGATTACTGTCTGGTTTATAATGGTAGCAAGAGCCTGCTGAAGAAAGAGGGAAATGGCTACGCCCTCCCTACCGTTGCAGAAATACAGAAGCTAGGATTTGAAGATTTCGAAGGTCATTACCTCCTGAACATCGATGAACGCGCTTTCTTCCTGCTGGCTGTTGCAGAAGATTATGCAGCCCCCGAGGGATATGAATTTACAGGCAACCGCGCGTTCCGTCCCATGGCTCCTGTGGAACGTCTGGGCGGCGCAACTGCGGCCCACATTGCCCATTGGGAAGCCCTGAACAAATTCTGCGGCAAGTGCGGTAACGTCACCATCCGCGGGGAAAAGGAACGATCCATCATTTGTCCCAAGTGCGGGAACGTCGTTTATCCCAGAATTTCGCCCGTGGTGATTATTGCCGTACGTAATGGTGATAAACTCCTGATGGCGCATAACATTGACAATCCCAACCCCATGCTTTTCCTGATTTCCGGTTTTGTGGAAGTGGGTGAATCTCTGGAACAAGCCGCCCATCGCGAAGTGATGGAAGAGGCTGGTGTCAAGATTAAGAACTTGAAATACTTCGGAAGCCAGCCCTGGCCCTTTAGCGATTCGCTGATTGCAGGCTGGACTGCAGAACTGGATGGGGACGACACCATCCATATGCAGGCGGAAGAACTTTCGGAAGCCTTGTGGGTGAAGCGGGAAGATATTCCGCCCTACGCAACCGATGTCAGCATCAGCTGCTGCTTAATTGAAAACTTCCGCACAGGATTCACCCTACCAGAAACCTAATAGCGGATGTCGGTGCTCTTGACGTATTCTTCGTAGAGTTTTAGGCCTTCGGCGCGGTCGCATTCCTCGGGCTTTAGGGGATTGTTGTAAAACTGATCATCACGGAATCCGATTTTTTCCGTGTCTTCCAGATTACAGGCGTAATAGCACTTGACCATATTGGACCACTGGATGGCGCCCATACACATGGGACACGGATAGCCTGTGGTATAGATTTCGCAACCCGTCAAATCGTGAGTTCCGAGATTTTTGCAAGCATCCCGAATGGCCATCATTTCACCATGGCATGTTGGATCTGCATTTTTCAAGACCTGGTTGTGACCAGCGCCCACAACCTTACCATCCTTTACGACAACGGCACCGAAGGGGCCGCCATGCTTGCCTTTAATCCCTTGACGGGCCTCGTCAATGGCTATTTTCATAAAAGGATTCATAAGAACCGACCGGTTTTAAAGTTCGAGTGCAACAGGAATATCCGACACCAACGTGTCGGGCTTTACCTTACAATCATACACAAAAATTTTAACGCCAGCATCTTGAGCGGCCTTTAAGGCTACTCCAAATTGGGGGTGTGTATCCACGTTGGGAGAGAACTTGTGGCAGCCCTTCATCTGGATGAGGAACAGGATTCCGCATTCGTAGGGAGTACCGTCTTCGGCGCAGCGGTTTTCGCGGAGGATGTCCGCCAGCTCTGTCAGATGTTTTACGCCACGTTCTGTCGGAGCGTCAGGGAATTTCGCGTGGCCGTCAAATTCCAGCGTGCAGCCTTTCACCTCGATGAACATCTTGCGGCCGCTAAACTCCACATAGAAATCAAAGCGGGAGTTGCCGTAGGTGTATTCCGGCTTCAAGAACGTAATCTTCGGGAAGAGTTCCTGATGGGCGCGGATCCATTCAGCGGCCACCTTGTTGGGAGCCTGGCTATCCATATTGATCAGGATGGTTTTCTGCTTAGATTTGCGAGTGGCATCGGGCACGACTTTCTCTACAGCGATTAAGTCGTAAGGCGTCTTGCGAGCGGGATTGTCTGGCTTTTCCAGATACACCGTACAGCCAGGAACCAGTAATTCCTTGCAACGTCCCGTGTTCTTCACATGGACAACGGTGTCCACGCCGTTCACTTCCACATGGGCGATGAACCGATTAGGACGGCTGATGAATTTGGCGGGAACGACGGTGGAGTATTTCATTATTCAGCAGGCTTGTTGGTCACGATGACGTAGACGGTGTCATGAACCACCACCGTGTCACGGACATAGACCGTATCCGGCTTGCAGACAAGTGCCGCCACTTCATCTGCAGAGAGAACTTTCGCATTAGACGCAGGCTGAGCCGCTACAGAAGAGGAGGATGCCACAGGAGCCGCGGAAGAGGTCGGCTGAACAATCGCAGAAGAAGAAACGGGCTGAAGAGCCGCTGATGAAGCGGGAGCGGGACTCTTGATGACCGCTACTAGCGAATCGCGAACCACGTTCAGGCTGTCCAGTTCCTTCTTGTACCGTTCCTTGTTCATAGGGCGGCGCTCCCGGGAATACTTGCCTTCCACCGTGTTGATTCGATCTTCGAGATTGTGAAGTTCATCGCAAGTAGGACCTTCACAGTCAATGGTTTCGCCGGGAGTAAAGAAATCCTTGAACTTCTGCCACATGGACTTTTCCGCAAAGGCAGAGCCCGCCATCAAACAAACACAGACAAATGCTACCGCAATCACGCGATAAGATGCAAATAAATTCCACTTCATGATGACATAATGATAGAAAATTACTACATTACAGAACAACGCGGAAGTAGCTCAGTTGGTAGAGCGCGACCTTCCCAAGGTCGATGTCGAGGGTTCGAGCCCCTTTTTCCGCTCTAAGCAAGAGATCCACAACAGTGGGTCTCTTTTTTGTTTGTATCTTTCTATTTGTTTTTTGGTGGATCATTTATGAAAAAATTTACCCTTCTCTCGAAAAAGAACAACGTTTAGCCTATATTGAAAAAGTCATTTTCATTCTAACAAAGAACGTTGAACAGGGTAGCAGAGAAAGTGCCTCAACATCAAAGGCTCAGTCCTTGGTAACAAATAAAAAAATGTCTGCAAACTACAATGGACTTTCCTTTAGCCTGTGGGAAGGTTCTGCCTGGCCCCCCCACTTTTACGACATTGGAGCTCAATTAAGCCTGCTTATGTTTGCGGACGTCGCCAAGGATATTACCGAAAAGGATATCAACCTTCCCAACACTCTAGGTGCAACATGGAATTACAAAGAAGCTAGACAGATCGTTATCAATAGAATGAACTACCTGCTGGGAATGAACCGTTGGGGATTATCCATGGTTGTTGGCGTGGGTGACAAAAATATTACAGCTATCGTCCCCTTGTAGGAGCATTTTTAGGAGGCACAAACAAAACAAGCTTTAATTCAAATGTCAAGGAATACACCTCTGTAGAGTCCACCCTCTATGGTGTAGCACCTTTCCAGGCAATTCTGATGCTACTGTCCAAGGAACGTTCTGCAACAGCTGATCCTACCGATGCAACCCCGCAGGCACCTAGCGCAAGCAAGAGTTTAAACGTAGTCAAGCACGGTTCTATGCTGGAAGTAAACTACACATTGAGTCAGTCCGCTCCTGCAGAAATCCAGCTGGTATCCATCAAGGGCAAGACTATCCGCATGTTCAGCGAACATCAGAGCGCAGGAAGCCACACGGCTCACTTCGACCTCAGCAACGTTCCTGCAGGTGTGTACATGGTAAAGGCTAAGGCCGGTTCCATGAACGCAAGCAAGATGATCCAGCTAACGAAATAAAAAACTGATTTAATCTTTCAAGCATCTCACGGCAATGCCGTGGGATTTATTTGAACTATAGCGCAACGACCCATAGTAATCCCCGATTGCAAAGATCAGGGCATTTTCCTTCACATGATTATTCACGGCCGGGCTTGCCAACCATAAATTCCCCGTCGAGCCCAAATAGGAGTAATTTCCATTCTGGGCACGAATTCCCGAAGGCAGAGCCCCAAAGCCATAGGCATCCATTTCGCCATCCCAGTCCAGGGCAGATTTCAATTCGTTGCCCTTTGCGTACTCCACCTCAGCGCCTTCAGAGACGGTCTTATCCACAGAACCCAGCAGGATAGCAGCTTCATCCTCCGTGGGAATATGCCAACCTTCGGGACACACCCCACGGGCCGTTCCAAGAGAGTCGCACAAGACATTATAACCACATCCCTTTGCAGTTTCGCTAAATGTTCCAACGGAATCCATTGCGGCAGACCACTGATACAGGCGGCCATATTTTTCGCAATTATCCGGTTCATCATTATAACAGAAACTTGAATCCACAGCAAAGTTCAGGTTTTCCGCCATCCAAGTCTGATCGCCAATCTTTACGGATTTATAAACTTGTCCATCTCTTGCATCCACAAAAGAATCACGCACTACTTCCGACGGATCTACAAATACAAGCGTACTTGAGCTTGCGGGGAATAAACTGCTAGACGATTCCTCTACAACGCTACTGGAGGACGCCTCGGAGGAACTACAGGAATACTCCTCAGAGGAACTGCTGGAACTCAAGTCCTTAACGCTGGACGAGCTAGACGAACGGAACGAAGATGAAGAACGCAACAACGAATAATAGGCGTCGCTTCTTTCGGGAGCCTTACCCTTAATGCATCGAACAGGATACTTATAGGCATCGTAATAGCCAATCTGGTCCGTCTCAACTTTTTTGTTGCCAAAACGAACATAGGTTCCCGACCAGAGGAACCCCAGCCATTCCCCTTCTTCAAACGACCAATAGCGAATACGATCGGGGAAAAAACCTACCGTGCCATAATTTTGCACGAAAGGAACCGCCTTGGCAGAAAAACCCGTTGAATTGGAACCTACGTACCCCTCAAAGCCATCCTCTTCCGCCAAAGCAAAAAAGGCCGCGCCGTCACGGGACGCAAATTCCACAAGTTCATTCCATTCTTCCGTGGTGGGCAAATGCCATCCATCCGGACACGCCACAATGGCTTTGGTCCAACTGTAAAATTGGCTATCCTCAGGCACGTTATATCTTAAATTCTCGGCCATCCATTCCTGATCGCCAATGACAACGGTCTTGTAGGTTTCGCCATCACGACTATCTACAAAGGAGCCGTATTCCCCCTGAAAACCAACCGTGTAAAGGACCGTTTCGTCGTCACTATAGCATCCCCATAAGAAGAGGGAGGCCAACACAACTAAAAACCACTTCATAAATCCTCCTAATACTTTATTCAATGTAGTAATTAGGGGTTACTCCTAAGTAGTCCTGATCTTCAAAAAGTTCAGCCGCCGGCTGGTTACGACCTACCAGGAGGCAACTATCAAAACCGGCAATATGGGCACCCAGCACATCCGTACCCAGGGTATCTCCCATCATAATCACTCGGGGCTTGCGGCCACCAAATAATTCCGCGGGAATGGTAGTCTTGAGTTTTTCCCAGATAGCAGGGAAAGGTTTCCCCAAATAGAAGGTTGTGCAGCCTTCGTTGCCGTTGGCCTCGCACATGGAATCACGACGGAGGCGTTCACTTAAGGCGCCAGAAACAGGCTCACGGGATCCATCAATTTTCGGGGCCCAGGCGTCGGAATTCAGCACCAGCAAAATGGCGCCGGGACATTTCAGGAGTTCCACCGCACGGGCGTATGTTTCCGCAGTTTCCTTCGAGGAGGAGATGGCTACAATAGGCTCGTTGGGAATATGATCAGGCGCCACCGCGGTTATACCGCAAGCAGTCAAGACATTCTTGCCAGTTTGTCGTCCGATATAATAAACTTCATCCAGCTTTCTAGGGCGTCCGTCGGCAACGCGCTTGCCGTCCCGCAGGTCCGCCGCAAGATACTTCAGCAGACTTCCCGACGAGATTGTCTCGGCTTCCGTAAAGTTAAATCCGCGCCTGACAGCGGCATTTGCCAGCACGCTATCTACGTCAGACGCCGCATTGGTGATAAGCCTCATCTGTTTGCCCGCTTCTCGCAGGGAGTCAAACATCTGATGGGCTCCGGGATACACAAAGTCCCCGCCGTTATACAAGGTGCCGTAGCCGTCAAAGCAGAAAACGTCATACTGGTCCAGCAATTCATCGAAAGAGACTTTACGAGGATTCTGATGAGGAGCCGGAATTACAACATTCGACAGCTTCATCACTTCAATATATCGCTTATAGATTTCTCTTTCTAAAAGTTCCATATGTTACCTATTGCCGAGCTAGATTCTTCGACCCATACTGGGTCTCAGAATGACGAGGGACTTTAGTCGTTACAGCAGTTATCTGCGCTGGACGCCGAAAACTTGGGTGGTGGGGCCATGGTGGATGTCGTTACGGAAAACCACCTGTCCATCATAGGAGACAATCGTCACCGCATTGGAAATATAGGCGCCAGTCCCTACCTTACGACGGCCGCCATCCATCAAGTTCCACTTCAGGAACAAACGGACAGGCCCACCTTCAAAACGTGAATCATCGCCAAAAACTTCATCAGAAGTTGCGACAACGAAAGAACCTAAATTGGTATAGATCCTGACGTTCATAGAAATCTTCAACTTAGACAAATCTAGAGCGGCTTTATGATCCAGTTCCAGAGCATCGCGAATGGCGTTTTCGAATTCAGGACCAAGAACATCCATGGCAATACCCCAACTATTTTCGTTGGGTACCTTTGCGCCATCCTTTTCAAAAATCATCTGGAAAATAGGCAAATCGCTGGACGAATCAAACTCGCCGTAGACCATGTTGGAAGAATGCACTTCCAGAGGATAGAAGCCCGCCACTTCTCTAAAGAGAGCGTCATCTGCGGAGGGAACCTTATTGGCGGAATCGATAAAACAGCCCGGTGTCAGACGGATGGAGTCCCTCGGGAGCAGAACATCCTGGGATTTTTCCGCGCCGTCAAAAACAAACAGGGCGGAAGTATGATTTTCATTCCACATCACAGAAGAGGGAGTAAGAATGTGGCTGGAAGAATCGTTTCTAGCCTTTGACTCAAAGAGGGCTTCACATCCGGACGGGGTCCTCACACGTTCCGAGAAGGAAACGGAAAGAGTATCATTGCCTCTACCGCGGTAGCTTTTCAGGAAGGCGTCTTTTACCACAGGGCCCATCAAATCCCTGACGGGAATATCGTAGACGGTTCCATCGTGAAGGAACATCTTGAAAATGCCCAGGCTATCTCGCCCCACAACGGTTTCGGTCAACAGGGCGAACTGTCCCTGTAGGGAGCGGAGATCCAGATGGGCACGACGACTGTAAGCAGAGTCCCGAAGGAACTGTTTTGAGCCGACGGAATAATGACGGACCATGCCAACGGTGTCCAGCCAGTCGAAGGTCACACTATCAACCATCTGGTCCACGTATTCCTGAGAGAGGGAACCTAGGAATCTCATGTCCACACGGTCCAGACGGCCATCGCCATCGGAATCCTGCAGGTAGTTTTCGCGACTGGAGGGCGGAATGGGGCTCTGGATAAATGCGGAAAAAGCACTGCTGGAAAGCAGCGCCACTGCGATCGCAAATATCCAAAACTTCTTCATTCTCTATGGCCCCTTCACTTCGTTCAGGATGACGTCGGGATTAAGCGTCACTCCTGAGGATACCGTAGTCACGGCCTTCCACGGGAATCACCAGCTGAAGGCGGGACAGAACGTCAATATGCTTGTCGAATTCCTTCTTGAAGTCTTCCCCAAGAGTTTCTTCGTCATCGTGATCCAGATTGTAGGCTACATAGCTACCATCTGGGAAAATGGAAATGCAGCAGTCCCAGGTAATGTCCCCTTCCTGCTCTTCCTCGTCGTCGTCACGATCCTTGCTTTCCAACATCAACATGGGCTGAGGTGCAGGAATCGGTTCGGCATGACCATTTTCAAAGATGAAATAGTTACGGCTCACCAGTTCATGTTCCAAGGCCATGGTGCTGGGTGTGCGTTCAAATTCGTTGCGCAGGCGGCGGATGTTTCCCAAGTCGTCTTCGTACGGGTCCTGGAAATCCTGAGGCAGCACAACCTGGTGGTAGTCAAACTTCTTGCCGCTCTTTTCGTAAGTTTCGGACCATTCCTGAGGAGGTTCCGGACGGACCGTCAAGAAATCTTCAAATGCGTCCAGAATATCGAACAAGCGGGAATCCCACTGTTCAGCCTTTTGCTTGGTGACCAGTTCCAAAAAGTTGGTCAGTCGTTCGTCACCAGAAATTTCTTTCAATTCTTCGTTTTCTTCAGCCATAATAATGTTACCACTCTTCCTCAGTCTTGACGGTGAGGCTCATGGCAATATCCTTCTCATAATAAGCGGGTTCGTTAATAAAAATCGGGTGCAAAACTTCCGGATCGTTCGGTTCTCTCTTAAAGGGAATGTCCTTACCATCAAAGGTGCGGAAAAGATTGTCCCCTTCACGAAGTTCCCGGTAGTCATAGCCGAAAACTTCCGGATGGATCATGGCCTGGATAGGACCGCCACCCTGAGGCTTGGGATATCCAAGATCGCGCCACTGGGTGTACACATCCACCTTGATAGGCGGGCGCTTCTGCAGTTCGCCGCGGTTCCATTCTTCCGCAAGTTCCAAATAACGCTTGACTAGACGCTCCGACTCTTCAAAAATCAGGGCGTTCAAGGTCCCGTGATGCTGGGGGCCAATTTCAATGCAAATGTCAGCCTTGGCTACCGTTCCAAAATAGGGAGAGGCAGAACGTTCTTCCGGCTGGTAGTAAATCCAGGCGTTCTTGAATTCCTGGGTCAAAACCGCAGAGGCTCGCATGCAGAACGGATCGCGGGCGGAAAGGATCAGGCAGTAACCCATGTTGGAGCCCGTATTGTGGACATCCAGAATCAGGTCAGTCTTTGTATTGGGACCCTTGGGGCCATAAATCTCGTTCAGTTCCTTGGCTCGACGGAATTCGTACTGCTGGGGAACCGCCTTCACATCCAGACATGTCTGGGAGAAGGCACGATTCAGATCATGGTCGCGATAGCGACGATTCAAGCGCATGGCTTCGAGATTGGACAGCACCAAATCCACCTTGGCACTCTTGCACAAGGCGCTATAGCATTCCGGATTTGCCATCCATTTTTGGACCAGGCTTACACCAGTTCGTTCGTTGCCGTGGGTTCCGCCAGCAACGACTATGGTATTAATCAAACTCATGCCCTATATGATAGCAATCTTTTTTTGCGAAAACTTGCCAATATTTCTAAATTTGGGCCTATGAACATCGATTTCAACCGCAGATTGTCCATTGCCCCGATGCTTGATTGCACCGACCGCCACGAACGCTATTTTCTACGTTTGATTTCTAAGCATGTTTTGTTGTACAGCGAAATGGTGGTGACTCACGCCCTGCTCCACGCCAAGCCCGAGATGTTCCTAGGGCACGAGGAATTCGAATACCCCGCCGTGCTGCAGCTGGGCGGAAGCAATCCCGCCGATTTGGCCAAGTGCAGCAAGATGGTAGAAGCCGCAGGATTCCAGGAAGTGAACCTGAATTGCGGTTGTCCCTCGGATCGCGTGCAGAGCGGAAGCTTTGGGGCTTGCCTCATGAAGGACAAGAACCTGGTGGCCGACTGCTTCAAGGCCATGCAGGATGCCGTCAGCATCCCCGTTTCCATCAAGTGCCGCATCGGCGTCGATGAATTCGACAGCTGGGACTTTTTCCGCGATTTCGTCGGCACCATCGCTGACGCTGGCTGCAAGTACTTTATTATTCACGCCCGCAAGGCCTGGCTGAAGGGACTTTCGCCCAAGGAGAACCGCGAAGTTCCTCCCCTGCATTATGAATTTGTCCATAAGCTGAAGGCAGAAATGCCCCAGCTGAACATCGCCATCAACGGCGGCATCCGCAGCATGGACCAGGTGCTAGCTCATCTGAACGGCGACCCCACTTCTGCTGGCACGGGTGTGGCGCTGGATGGCGTCATGGTGGGTCGCGAACCCTATGAAAATCCCTGGTTCCTGCACGACGCCGACCAACGCGTGTTTGGAGATTGTCATTCCCCGCTCGACGGGGAATCTAGCATTCCCAAAACAAGAAAAGCAGTCCTAGAAGCCTACCTCCCCTACGTGGAAAAACAGTTCGCCGAAGGCTGCCCCGCCACCATCTTGGTAAAGCACATCTACGGACTCTTCGCAGGCCTCCCCGGCGCCCGTAAGTTCCGCCAGATGCTCAGCGAAGGCGCCCCCCGCGCCAAAAACTACGGTGGCCCCGCAGAACTGATCCGCAAGGCCATGGAATTGGTGGACGAAACTGCTTACATTTAGCTGATTTTCACCAAAAAAGCCCCCACCCCTTGACAAAAACCCAAAAGTTTGCTCTATTTGGGAGCACAATTTTAAGTTTCACCCTTAACGGAGATACAATATGCCTTGCGGAAAGAAAAGAAAGCGCAGGAAGATTGCGACTCACAAGCGTAAGAAGCGCCGTCGTCGTGACCGTCATAAGAAGAAAATTCGCTAATTTCCGTTAGCATTCTCTTGTGATTTCCTGTTAAGGAATTGAAAGACGGAGTGTCAAGCTCCGTTTTTCGTTTTTTGTTTTTTTACGGAATTTTAACCGAGCAGTTCCTGAGCTCACCAAAATAAGGAATAGAAAATGATTGATCGCAGCAAGCACTTCCTCCGCCTCGCCGACTGGAGCGAAGAAAGAATTCTCGAAACCGTAGCCATCGCTTCCCGCCTGAAAAAGGAAGTCCATGCAGGCCAGGTCTCCGACCGTCTTCACGGCCAGAACATCGGTATGTTCTTCGAAAAGCCGTCTCTGCGAACTATCACTACTTTCCAGGTGGGCATGAACCAGCTGGGTGGCCACGCCGTGCTGCTTTCCCCGGACTCCATCGGTCTTGGCAAGCGCGAATCCATCAAGGACGTTGCTCGCTGCCTCTCCCGCTGGGTGAACGCTCTCGTTGTCCGCTGCTTCAAGCAGGACCTGGTGGAACAGCTGGCTGAATATGGTTCCATTCCCGTTGTGAACGCCCTGACCGACGACTACCACCCCTGCCAGGCTATCGCCTTCGCCCAGATGATCGAAGAAAATCTCGGCGGCATGAAGGGCAAGACTGTAGCCTTCATCGGCGACGGCAACAATGTTGCAAACTCTTTCCTCGCCCTCTGCTCCAAGGTGGGCATGAACTTTACTCTGGCTTGCCCCAAGGGTTTCGAACAGCCCGCTAAGGTGATCGAAGAAGCTCAGGCTGACTTCAAGCGTCACGGCTGCCAGTACCGCGTATTTAACGACCCCAAGGAAGCTGTCAAGGATGCCGACATCCTTTATAGCGACGTCTGGGTGAGCATGGGTCAGGAAGGTCAGAAGGATTCCAAGACCAACCACTTCTTGCCGTTCCGCATCGACGACGAACTCTTGAAGTACGCACCGTCTCATGTGAAGGTTTCCCACTGCCTGCCCGCACACCGCGGCGACGAAATCACCGACGAAGTGATGGACAACCTGGACATCAACATGAGCTACGAAGAAGCCGAAAACCGCTTGCACGCTCACAAGGCTGTGCTGTGGCAGGTAATGAAACCGACTAGCGAATTCGGTAAATAATGCTAGATCCCCGGTCAAGCCGGGGATGACATGTAAGTCCGCGAGGATGACATGCAAATGACAACGCCTCCTTAAAAGGAGGCGTTTTTTTACGACTGAATTCGATAAGTAATGTGAGATCCTCGCCTACGCGAGGATGACATGAGGGTTAAACCACGGGAAGTTCGGCGGGGTTGAGATCGCCGTTCAGGACAAGGCGGGCCACGGTCGAGATGTATTCTCGACGGTCATCTACATAGGTGGCGGCGTCCTGAGAAACTTTCACCACCGTCAGAAGACCCAGCATGGGGCGCCAATTCCCGAGACTCACCCGAAGGTCGATGCCATTGGGATTGTTCTTTTTCAGGCGATCGATGAAGCCTTTCAGAATATCCTCCACGGACTTGAGCCCGCGAAGAAGAACCTCCGTACGGCGGACTTCCTCTTGTAGCGTCACCAGATTGAAATCTCCCAGCTGGAGAGACAATAAATTGGCTGCGGAATTGGACAACACATAAGGAGTGGCGCTCAACTTTTTCAATTCATTCAGTTCATCCTGATGTTTCCAGCCCATGACGAATTCGGACAGATACATGAATCCATCAATCAAGCCTCCCCTGCATTCCCTTTCCGCATGGGCCCCCACCATCTCGATGCAATCATCCCAATTGGTAATTTCCTTATAGGCAACAATGCCATTACTGGACCTGCGGTATTTCAGTTTATCCCAGAAGTTCAGCAGTGTCCACAGAAGCTTGTTAAACTCACAGAAGCTTGTTACCTTCATACCAAGCATAAAGTCGTTCAAGTCTAACGTTTTTTCAAAGTTTCCATCCATCCGGAGTTTAATGTCAAAGGTATACTCAATGGTTTCTTCCTTCACCTCACGAAGCTTGAAGGACGCCATAGGGACATTCACGTATTGATTCTGCGCCGCACTCAAGGCGAAGTGATTTTTGCCCATGGAAACCAGCTCTTCTTTGGAACACTCGCTTAAATCCATCCGTCGGCGTAACACAAATCGGTTTCCCTTAACAAGAACCCTGTTCCCAGAAAGGTAATTGTAGAGCAGGGGAAAGTTGGCGGGTGTAAACTTTCCCTCCAGCATGCACTCTTCCACGGAGCCCCGTAAACTTGGCCAGTTCGACCCCGGCATTCCCGTGAGGCGGTTGTAGGTAAACCCATAGCCGTCGGGGTTCTCCAGGTTTACCCGCATCAATTCCTGGTCCAATTCCAAGCAATCTTTCTCGTTCATAGAAACTCCTTACACAAGGTTTATCGACTTTGAAAAACATTTTGTAAAAAAGGAAAGTGCTATATTATCCCCGTCCTATGAAACAGATTATTAAGCAGACTAGCCTCCCCAACGGAATTACCATCATTACCGACTATATGCCCCACGCCTATTCCGTGGCTCTGGGCGCATGGCTCCCCCGGGGAAGCAGGCACGAGGCCAAGGAAGAATTTGGTCTCTCCCACTTTTACGAACATCTCGTATTCAAAGGAACCGAAAATCGTTCCGCCCTTGAAATTGCCCGTTCCATCGAGGATCGCGGCGGCAATCTGGAAGCTTACACCACCCGCCAGGAAACAGGCTTTTACGCCCAGGTGGAAAGCGGTGACGCAGCTCTGGCCATCGACGTCATTGCAGACATGCTCATGAATCCTCGCTTCGAAAAGAAGGAGATGGAGAAGGAGCGCAAGGTCATCATCGAGGAAATCCACAGCTACGACGACATTCCCGAAGAAATCGTTGGTGACGTTTTTAACGCTATCCAGTACAAGGGCTGCGGCATTGCCCATTCCATCACCGGAACCGTGAAGGAAGTAAAGGCCCTGACACACAAGCAGATGCTGGCTTACGAGGAACAAGTCCTGAACCAGTTCCCCATTTACGTCTGTGCCGCCGGCAAAGTGGATCACGATACCCTGGTGGAACTGTGCGTTCAGAAATTTGCCAAGAAGAAATCTGGCCTCATTCTCCCCGAGGATCGCTACAAGGCAAATTCCAGCGTGAAGGTGGTGCAGAAGCAAGACATTACCCAGTCCAACCTTTTCTGGGGTATGAGTTTCGACAACGCCCTGCTGGACGAAAAGGGACGTTGCGCCCTTTCCATCTTCAATGTGGCCATGGGCGCAGGTATGGCCAGCCGCTTATTCCAGAAAATTCGCGAGGATAAAGGCCTTGCCTATTCCGTCTATTCCACCGCAGACCTGTATCGGGATTGCGCCGACTGGGGCGTAGCTCTAGCTACGGAACCTCACCAGCTACAGATGGCCCTGGAACTTTCCGTAAAGGAAACCCAGAAATTCCTGAAGAAGGGCTTCATGAAGGACGAACTGGAAAGGACTAAGGCCAACATTCTGGGAAGCCTCCACCTGGGTGCGGACAATCCAGAAAAGCGCGTTATTCGCCTGGCAGAACAGATCCTGCACATCGGAACCATCAACCCGATGGACAAGACCGAAAAAGTCCTGAAGACCATTACCGAAGAGGAAGTCCACCAGATTACTAAGGATATCTTCAACAGCGCCAAGTACTCCGCCGCCGTGGTGGAACCCAAGAGCAAGAAGAAGACAGAACTGCCTGTAGATTTTTTCTAGTACAGATACTATATTAGGGATGTATGGATTCGTCCTTAATGTGTATATACATTGCCAACGTTTTCGGTGCAGTTCTTCTGGCCGTTGTTGCTGCTGGCAATTTCTGGAAACTCCCCCGCAAGAATGTTGAAAGCGTTGCCCTGATGACGATGCTGATCCTCGGTTTCCTGAACTGCGTTGTGGACCCCATCGTTTTTACCGCGGAAGGAAAAAGCGGAGACACCGCTAGATACATAAACATCATTGGAAACACCTGGCTTTACGGTTCCAATATGTTCTGCTCCACTCTGTGGTTCGTCTTCCTTTCCCAGCATATTTGCGGTGGCGTATCCAAGCTTCATAAGGCCATCCTAAAGGTGATTGTAGGGCTGGGAACCATCGGTATTTTTGTAAATCTCATCTGTCCCTTCGCCTTCTCCATTGATGAACATAATGTTTACCAGCGCCTGTGGGGCTACTGGGCCTATACCATCATTGACTACGGCATTACCATGGACAGTATCGTGGTCTACTTCTGGAGTCGCATGCGTAACGGCATCCTGAAGTACTTCCCCATCTGGGTCTATTTCTTCCCCCTGATGTTGGGCACTCTTGCCCAGACGATTTTCTATGGCGTTTCAACCATTTCTGCAGGCCTTGCCATTGCTATTGCCGGGATTTTCTCAAGCTTACAGAACGAACTGATCTTCAGGGACAGACTGACGGGGCTCTACAACCGCGTGTACCTGGACTTCCACCTGAATTTGTTCTCACGAAAGCGCAGGAACGTCATGACTGGCATGATGCTGGACCTGAATTCCTTCAAGAAGATCAACGACGATTACGGCCATTCTGTAGGTGACCGAGCCCTCATCGCCATGGCGGACATCCTTCAGAAGTCCATCCGAAATTATGGCGTCGCCATCCGTTATGCAGGTGACGAATTTATCATTCTGCTGAACACCCAGGACCAGAATATTTCGGAACGTGTAATCCACGAAATTCAATATCGTCTGGAAAAGTTCAACCAGAATACCAAGGAACCCTTCAGGCTGTCCACCTCCATCGGTGAAGGACTGCTGGACCTGAAGAAAGACACCATGGACTCGTTCATCAATTCCATCGACCACGCCATGTACGAGAACAAGAAGTCCTATTACGCCACCTGCAGCGAAAACGACCGCCGCCACAGATAATCAAAAAAAGAGCCTCAAGCCGAGCGCAGCACTAGCACCTGTGCTTGTATTGCCGAGGCGCAGAATCAGTTATTTTGAGCGAAGCTCAAAATAAAAAGAGCCTCTCCGAAGAGAGGCTCAATTTCTCGCGTGCGATGAAGCTAAAGCGAATTTAAGCTTGCGCTTAAATTATGCAGCCTTCACAGCTTCCACGACCTTAGCAAATGCAGAAGGATCTGCAACTGCCATATCAGCGAGAACCTTACGGTTCATCTTGATGTTGGCCTTGGACATCTTGTAAATGAACTGGCTGTAGCTGATGCCGTATTCACGAACTGCAGCGTTCAGACGAGTGATCCACAGAGAGCGGAAGTCACCCTTCTTGTCGCGGCGGTGTGCGTAGGCATACTGACCAGCGTGAGCAACTGCGTCGATAGCAAGACGAATGTTGGACTTGCGACGACCGTAGAAGCCCTTAGCGGCCTTGAGGATATTTTTGCGGCGTTCGCGGGAAGGAACTCTGGATTTTGCGCGTGGCATTCTTGCACTCCTTTATGCTACAACAAGCAGACGCTTGACGTGGTACAAATCAACTTTCTTAACGAGAGCGCCCTTACGGAGGTTACGCTTACGCTTAGTAGTCATCTTAGCTTGAATGTGGCGCATACCAGCGCGCTTGAACTTGACGTGGCCGGAGCCGGTCAGGCGGAAGCGCTTCTTGGAACCGCTGTGAGTTTTCATCTTAGGCATTTTTACCTCTTAGGTTGTATAGTTAAGCCTCACCTGCTGCCTCGGGCACGGTTACGGGCTTCGGTGCCTGGTCCTGCTTCTTTGCAGTGCCAGCACCACGTTTAGGACTGTAGATAGAAAGCATGGTGTTGCCTTCGACTCGAGAGTCCATTTCCAGTTCGCCATAGGCGGCCAATTCTTCCTTGGCACGTTCCATAAGGCGCTTACCGTAGTCCATGTGAGCCATTTCGCGGCCACGGAACTGCATAATCAGCTTCACCTTCATACCATCCTGAAGGAATTCGCTGGCCTGCTTGATACGGTACAGATAATCGTTTTCTGCAGTCTTCGGGTGCATCTTAATTTCCTTAAGCTTCACCACATGCTGCTTGGCCTTGGCGGCCTTAGCCTTCTTCACCTGTTCGAACTTGTACTTGCCGTAGTTGATGATCTTACATACGGGCGGCTTTGCGTTGGGAGAGACTTCCACCAGGTCCAGTCCGGCTTCTTTTGCCATCTGGAGAGCCTTGGAAGTTTCAATAACCACAGCTTCACCATCTTCCTTAACAAGACGGATGGGGCTAATGCGAATATCTTCGTTAATACGAGTGCCGTCGCTCTGACGGTTGGGCATTTGACGGCCGCGGGGTGGTTGTAACGCCAAGTTCTGATACCTCAGGATGAATTGTTTTAGTTTTTGTGAGCGTAAAAATAGAAAGATTTTTTAAAAACTCCAATATCTTTTTTATGTACCCCTTTGAAAATGGGCATTTTTTTGTATAATTGGGTTCACTTGCGGCGGTAGCTCAATGGTAGAGCCTTAGCCTTCCAAGCTAATGGTTGCCGGTTCGATCCCGGTCCGCCGCTTGAAAAAAAGTCCTCTGACTCTGTCAGAGGACTTTTTTTGCACCCTCCCCCAACCCCCTCCTCAAATGAGGGGGCTTTTTTCAGGAGGGCTCGTCCCTTCCCATGGAAGGGACTTTGATGTTAGGACATATCTTTTACCCGCCCACTCTCCAGAAGGGGGCTATGTTTTCGGAATTGTTGCTGGGCATTTTGTCGGGTGGGCTCGTCCCTTCCCGTGGAAGGGACTTTGATGTCTGGTTATTCGTAGAAGGTGAATGGTATTGTGACCTTGGCGTTTTTGTAGTTTCCACTTGCAAAGGTCCATTGGCCCATGTCTTCTGCAATAGCGGCGTCAAATTCCTCATACCCGGTGGTTGAGCTCAGGACAGAAACATCCTCTACAGTGCCGTCGGACATAATTTTAAACTGCAATACAATCTTTCCGCCAAAGCCCGGGCGCTTTTTTAGGAACTGGTTATAAATGACGCGAAAGCGATTATAAGTGTCAAGCTTTATCACTTCTTGAATTTCAGTCTTCGACCTATTTATGCGAGAATCACTGGAAGAATCCGCAGGCACGGAGGAGGGTTGCTCCGTGGAAGGAACATTCACATCGTTTTGAGAAACTGGGGGTGTAGAATTTGACGTCGGTGCGCATGCCAGAACCAGCCCCACAAGGGCAGCAACCAATGTAATCTTCACAATATTCTGTATTTTCACTTTGCGTCCTTTGCGCTTTCGTTTAGAACAAATTCAAGCGGAATTTCAATAGCTGCATTTCCTGAATCCACCTTTGGGAATTTATAACGGCCAACGGCGGTCTTTATTTCCTCGTCAAATTCCTCAAAGCCCGTGGTGGAATGAACTACAGACACAGAATCAACTTCACCAGAAGAATTGACAACAAGCTTAAGCTTTACAAGGCCTTCAAAATTTGGATTTTTCTTTCTTAGGGATTTATTGTACACATGACGAAGTCCCGGAGTACGTTGTCTTAATACCCTAACTACTTCATTCTTACTGAGTGAGCCTTTTACCTTAATATCGTATTCGTCAATTTTCTTGACAGAACCGGGGCTAACACTTTCAACAGTTCGTTCAATACATGTTTTCTTGAAAACACCATGTCCAGCACATGTATCAAGAATATCTTCCCTATGTCTCGCTACCACCCGATCAATATCCTTGGAAAAAGTCTTTTTTTCCAGCAAAGCGCGGTTCACCGACTTGCAACAAGGGACCGCACCAAAAACCAACGGATCATTATCAACCTGAAATTCTTCTGCATTAAAGCCACTCAGGTCAAAGTCATCATTCGCTTTCTCCGACGAACAGCCAACAAGCACCGCAATAGCGACGTTCACCAACAAGGCGAAATAAAACTTTCGAGACGTCATATTTCCTTCCAATTCCCCTTATACCCATAAGTATAAAAAAACTCTTTTAGGATTTCCGCGAACTTCCTAAATTTGCAGGCAAGTTTTCGGTCGCTGCACTCGCCTTTTGCTACATTTGCACTTGTAAAATTTTGCCGCCACGGAGGCACTTATGTTTTTTGAACAGGCCATTGCCAATTGCGTTCCTAACTATACCCGCGAAGCTGATTCCGCCCACGGCGAATCCCTCGCCATGTTCGACTATAAGGACGAACTGAAGATCAAGGACCAGGCCATCAAGGAATTCTGGGAAGTGAACCGTCTGGCAGGCAATCCCCAGAAGGTGATCGGCAGCCCGTTGGCTCGAGGTTATCGCACCACCAGTAAGCGCCGCGTGGCCATGGTGCCTGGCAACCTGCAGTTCGACCGTCAGGATTCCATGCTGGAACCGGAAGAACACAACAAGATTTACGACTTGCTTTTCGAAAAGCTGATCAACCCGGCTTACAAGCCCCTGGCTTACGCCCTGAACTGGATTATCATCCGTGGCACCTACCGCTACCGTGTGGTGATTTTCAACATCAAGAAGATTGACGCTACCATCGTCCGCAAGCTGAAGCAGATTTCCGAAGTCCTGCAGAAGAGTGACCTGAACGTCACCGCCGCCCACGCCTATGTGGACACCACGGAATCCGATTACTATCTGGAAGCCAAGCGCCCCACGGAAGGTCTAAACTTCAAGCAGCTTTACGGACCTCGTGAAATGTCCCTGAACTTGGGTCATTTCTCCCTGAAGTATCCGGTGACAGGCTTTAGCCAGATTAACGAAAGCCAGATCCACAACTTGATCAAGGCAGCTTCCCGCATGATGAGTCTGACGAAGGACGACAAGTTCCTGGATTTGTACTGCGGTTACGGTCTGTTCAGCTTCGCTCTGGGTGAAGCCGCCAAGTCCGTGCTGGGTGTGGAATGGGAAGGTCCGTCCATCGAAAGCGCAAAGGCCAGCGCCAAATACCTGAAGAAGAATTACCGTTTTGTTGCAGGCAAGATTGACGAAGAATTCGTCCAGATGCGCTTGCCTCGTCCTGTTCCCGGCGAACCGGAAAAGATTCTGTTGGATCCGCCCCGCAAGGGATGCGAACCGGGAGTTATTCACGCCCTCGCCATGCGCAAGCCGATTCGCGTGTGTCATGTGTTCTGCGGTACTGACGAAATCCCAGCCGCCCTGAAGGAATGGGAACGTTACGGCTACCGTGTTCGTGAAGTGCAGCCTCTGGACTTGTTCCCGGGTACACCGCACCTGGAAACTATCGTGATGCTGGAGAAGAAGTAAAAACGCAAGGGAAACTGAAAGAAAACCGACATTATAATCGTATGAAGATTATCATTTGCATTGCTGTTGCGGCCATCGTACTATCCGCAGTTGTCTGGTTTAAAATTTCCTATTCTCCACTGAAAACAGATTTTTCTAACGACAACATCGTACTCAAGGAAAAATCTGTTTTGTACAGGAGTGATGAAGTTTTTAAGGAATCCGATTTTGCAGCCATGCCTTCTGCCATCCAGAAATACATCGGCAATGCTGGCTACATCGGCACCCCAAAAATGAACTCCTTGCACATGGAGTACCTTGACGTAGATTTCAAGCAGGGCAAGAACGGTCCTAACTTGAAAATCGATTATATCCAGAACAACTACGTCAAAGAACCTGCAAGAATGGCCATGATTTTAAGCAGTATGTTTGGTATTCCGTTCCAAGGTTACGATTACTACAGCAATGGCGTCGGAGGAATGAAGGGCGTCATCGCAAAACTTTTGACGTTGTTTGACCAAAGAGGCCATGAAATGGACGTGGCCTGCTTGGCAACATTCCTCGCAGAAAGTGTATTCTTTCCTAGCGTCTTGCTGCAAGACTACATCAGCCTGGAAGAAGTCAATGACCATCAGGTTCGTGCCACCATTACGTTTCGCGACCAAAAAGCATCCGGCATTTTCACATTCAACGAAAAGTACGAAATGACTTCCTTCACTACAAAGGACCGCGCCGTAGTCAACACCGACGGAACTACGGAATATGTTCCTTGGACCGCAGCCTGCGACAACTACATTACGGGTGCAGACGGAATCAAGCGCCCCACCACATTCAAAGCCATTTGGAATTACACCGATGGCGATTTTGTCTACTTTGACGGTCAAATCTCAAAGATTGATTACGAATAAAACATTCCCAAAGGGATAGGTATTTTTCTAAATTTCAAATCATGAACGAGAGTGTAGAAAAGCCCGCACTTTGGACACGCAATTTTGTAACCTGCGCGGCTGCGAACTTTTTGCTATTCTTTAGCTTCTACCAGCTATTGCCCGTTTTACCGCTGTACATTTTTGAAAAGTTCCAGACGGATAACGCCACTGCGGGCTTTATCATTTCGTTGTATACCATCGGAGCTTTGTGCTGTAGGCCTTTCGCCGGATTTCTGGTGGATAGTCTCAGCCGTAAGCCCCTTTACTTCTGGACATTTTTCGCATTCACCTTGTGCTTTGTAGGGTACTGGGCCTTAGGTCTCTTGCCCTTGCTTGCCGTAGTCCGCTTTATGCACGGCGTATTCTTCGGGATTTCTACCACAGCCAGCAACACGGTGGCAATCGATGCACTCCCCAGCAGCCGTCGCGGCGAAGGTATCGGCTACTTTGGCATTAGCGTGAACTTGGCCTTTGCCACAGGCCCTATGACCGGCATGTTCTTGTACGAAGGATTGGGCAGTAACATGGTATTCGCCATATCCATTGCGCTTTGCGTTATTGGCTTGATACTGGTGAAGACTTTACCCGTAAAGCCCCGCGAAAAGAAGCCCCACGCCCCGCTATCTCTGGACCGTTTCTTCCTGACAAAAGCAATTCCCCAATTTTTGAATTTTATTTTCGTGGGATTCGCCTACGGTCCGGTGACCAACTACATCGCCCTCTATGCAAAGGAACTTGGAATCGGCGGAAGTGGATGGTTCTATGCGCTGATTGCCGCAGGCCTTATCATAAACCGCATATCGACGGGGCGCCTGATTGACCGGGGCTGGCTTACTCGCCTTGTAGGCATGGGCATGACGCTCAACGTTCTGGCCTACCTGCTGTTGACTTACTGCGGCGAGCTGGGAGCAATACTGCCCGGCGGTCCCGCCCTCCCCTTCTTTATTTCTTCCTTTATGATCGGCACAAGCCTTGGATTGATTTTCCCGGGTTACCAGACCATGTGCGTGAACCTGGCAAGGCACGACCAGCGTGGAACCGCCAACAGCACCTACCTGAGCGGTTGGGATATTGGCATTGGTTCAGGCATTCTTGTTGGCGGCTCCATGGCCCAGCACTTCGGGATGCATCAGCAAGTATTCTTGGCATGCGTCGTGGCGTTGTTCGTTGCAGACATCATGTATTTATGTTATACTAGTAAGCACTACCACAAGAACAAACTAGAAGGGAATTGATATGATTAAACGCTTTGCTCTAGGTGCCGCATTAGCACTTACAATCACCGCTTGCGAAAAGCAGGAAGTCGCCCAGCAGAATTCTCAAACTCAAGCGGAAAGTGCTGCAGAAGGTATTGCAGCCAAGGCAGTCACCAAGACTATTACTCTGGCCGATGGTTCCACCGTCACCTGGATTCAGGACAACGCAGGGGAAAAAATGAACCCTCGCGAACTGTTCAGCGACGCAAGCGATTCCCTCTATAATTCCATGAACTTGCCCAACGGCGTTCCCGCTTCTGTCAGTACCTATCTGCTGAAGGCCGATGGCGAATATGTTCTCTTTGACGCAGGCCTTGGAGCATTCGGCGGCCAGATGCTCGCCCACCTAAATGAACTGGGAGTAAGCCCCGACTCTGTCAAGAAAGTCTATCTCACGCACCTGCACGTGGACCACATCAACGGCTTGGTGGCACAAAGCGATAAGGGTATGGAAAAGGTGTTCAAGAATGCGGAAGTCTACGTAGGTTCCGTCGAAAAGGACGCCTGGATGAACATGGAAAAGAATGACCTGCAAAAGGCCATTCTTGGCGTCTATAACGACAAGCTGAAACTGTTCGCCTTCGGGGACACGCTCCCCCACAATGTTATCGCCATGGATGCCGTGGGCCACACTCCGGGCCACACCGTTTTCCAGAAGGGCGAACTGCTGGTCATCGGCGATCTAATGCACGGTTACGCCCTGCAAATTGAACATCCGGAAATCAATTCCAACTACGACATGGATAAGGAAAAATCCATCGAATCTCGCAAGAAGATTCTCGCCTACGCCAAGGCAAACAACCTGACCATGGCAGGCATGCACCTGCCTCCTCCGGGATTTGTGAAGTAAGCTTATGAAACCCTGGAAACTTCTGGACACCGAATATCTTGTAAACGCCCCCTGGCTGAAAGTAGCCAAGGAAAAATGCGAGCTGCCCAACGGAAAAGTCATCGATGATTTTTACACCTTGTGGCAGCCGGACTGGGTTCTGATTCTAGCCCGCACGAAGGATGGCAAGTGGGTCATGACGGAACAGTACCGCCATGGCACAGGCAAGATTGCATTGGAATTTCCAGCAGGAATCATCGACAAGAACGAGACTGCAGAACAGGCCGCCCTTCGTGAACTTCAGGAAGAATGCGCTTACGGATTTCCCCAGTCCCTCACTTATCTCGGGGCTTTCCCGGTCAATCCGGATCGTCACCGCGGTAAGTTTCATGTGGTGTTTATCGACGGTGTGGTTCGCGCAGGCAAGACCAGCTTCGATGAAAGCGAAGACATCGAATCCCTGGAAATGTCCGACGAAGAACTGCAAGCAAAGATGAACAGTGGAGAATTCAATCATCCCTTACAGATGGCGGGCTACCTGAAGTGGAAACTCGCCCACTAAAATTGCCCATCCTTGTATTGGGATTGAACGGCGTTCCGGGTTACGCCCTCTTTAGGCATTTCAACAGGCTGTTTGGCGGTACCGATGTTAGCGACGGCACCAGCGGGACCATTCATCCGGCGAAACGCCATCCCGATGCTGCGGCGCCCCTTATCGGGATTCGTCCCATTAAACATCCCTGCGTTTACGGGCAGGACGTTGTCGCCATCGACGCGGAAGACACCGCAGGCCTTACCCGACTTTTCGAGAAGCATCAGTTCAAGACGGTCATTGATGCCAGCGGAAACTGTGCCTTAAAAGCCTGCGAGTGCGATACGCCCCGAAGCCGCCTGCTGAATTGCGAACAGGGGGTAGACGCAGCCCAGCTGGCAGCGGAATTTGGCTGTACCTTCGTGAGAATTTCCACAGACATGATTTGGAGTGGCAGCGAGGAAACCGCACACCTTCGCCCCTACAAGGATGATACCCCACCCGATCCTATCCACAATTATGGTAAGCACCAGCTGGAAGCGGAAATTGAAATCAGCCGCATCAAGCCGGACGCCGTCATGCTCCGAGTCCCGCTCCCTATGGACTATGCACCGGGCGGCTGCGCAGGCGCCATCGACTGGATCAGCTATCGCTTTAGGCCGGGCCGCCCTGCCACACTTTACACGGACGAATACCGCAGGCCTATTTATGGCGGAGACATGTGCCGTGTGGTCCAGTACATCCTGGAGCATGAATTTCCCGCAGGCATTTACAACTGCGGTGGCCCCCGTCGGGTCACCCTCTATAACGCAGGCCAGCTGGTCAACGCCATCGGCGGCTACCCGCAGGAATTACTCCACGGGTGTCCGCGAATTGAAGCGGGCCCCATGCCCCCGCGAGTAGGCGATCTGGACATTGACAGCAGCAAGCTCTACAGCCTGCTTCCCGAAGGCTTTATCCGTCCCTGGCCCGCCGACGACGCAATCGTCCCCACGGATAGGGACTGGCACAAAACCTTCGGACGCAACGAGCCCGACAAACACAAGGTTGGCAGCGAAGAAGCCATCTATAGGCTCCTTGTTTTAGGGGAAATGTACTAGGTATAACTCCCACCTTCTTCTTCTTTTATATATCTTTAAAAAAGAAGGAGTCCCCATTAATGATTAAGAAATTGCTGAACTTTTTCGCAAACGGCATATTCAAGGCAGAAGAACTTGAACCGATTCGTCCTAAGCTTTGGGCAGCCAATCGACGTTCGCTGACCTTGTTTGCCGCACTTTCCGCTGCAGCCACCGCCTCCGGTACCCTAGGCGGCCTATTTACGGACATTGCAGTCATGCGTCAATGTTTCAAGGGATACTTAATCGTATTCCTCCTCAACATCAGCGTCATTGTCATCAACAATCTCATCAAGAGACCGAGCAAGAAACTTCAGGCAATACTCATCTCTCTGTTTGTCGCACCCCTTTATATTTTTGCCCTCTACCAGGCAGTCTTTATTTCTCCTGAAGACCGCCCCCTGATTCTGGTCGTATTCCTCTGCTTGATTCCCACCATTTTTATCGATGCCCCAGCCCGTCTATTTATTGACTTTGGAGCCACCGCCATCCTATTTACCGTTCTTGGAACCACCATGGTCCCGGAAGAACAAATCGGAATTTCTGTTGCAGACGTCCTTATCTTTGGCGCAGCAGGTGTGGGCATCGGGTTATTCTTTAACAAGTCCAGAACGGAACGATACCTCTTGTCACACCGCATTCAGGAAATGCAGAACGAAAGCGAACAGATGAAATATTGGAAATCCATTTCCAACATCTACCTTTCCATGAACCAGATCAATCTTGAAAATGATACCTTCATCCAGATTCGTTCTCACGAGCTGGTGGATGCGGCCCTGAAAAACAACCACGAAGGATACTCCAAGCAGATTGCCGATGTGGTCAAGTCCGCAGTAGATCCGGACTATGTGGAAGCCGTCATGGCATTCGTTGACCCCAGCACCTTGCAGACTCGCCTTGAAGACGAAGATACCATCACTTACGAATTCCTGGGGAAGAACTATGGCTGGTGCCGCGCCCGCTACATTGTGGTGGACCGCAGGCGCGACGAAAGCATCAAGCAGGTCATGTTCCTCATCGAAAGTATTAACGAGCAGAAGAAACGCGAAAAGGAATTGACCGCCATCGCAGAAACCGATGGTATGACAGGTCTCTACAATCGTCGAGCAGGCATTCCCAAGATTAAAAAACTGATGGGTCTGAAAACGCCTGGCATGCTGTGCCTTCTGGACGTGGACAAGTTCAAGCACATCAACGATACTTACGGCCATCAAGCCGGCGACCGCGTAATCATTGCCGTAGCAGACACTCTCAAGGCAACCTTCCGTGACGTGGATATCATCCTTCGTCTAGGCGGTGATGAATTTGTCTTCTTCATCAGCAACGTGGATTCCGAACGAATCGCAACCAACGTATTCAACCGACTCTTCGATCGCTTCGAAAAGGTTTCCATCGGTTGCATCCCGGACTACA
Organism: Fibrobacter sp. UWEL; assembly: GCF_900142535.1. Lineage (NCBI taxonomy): Bacteria > Pseudomonadati > Fibrobacterota > Fibrobacteria > Fibrobacterales > Fibrobacteraceae > Fibrobacter > Fibrobacter sp. UWEL. The sequence goes on along the minus strand of NZ_FRBE01000028.1, from coordinate 6,225 downwards.
GCATTTCCGTAAGCATTGGCGCAACCTTCACCAAGGAAGGGCTTTCCTTCGATGACTTGTACAGCCAGGCAGACAGCTGCACTTACGAAAGCAAGAAAGTGAACGGCAAGGCATTCACTTTCTACAGAGGCTAGAATTTCTTCAGAAAATTACGGTGAAGCGGTTTGTCGCCCCACTTATCCGGGGCACCTTCCTCCAGATCGTCTTTTGAATAACCAGACCGTATGGCCTGCAGGGTCACGGATTTGGTGTTTTCATCATAAATAAAATCGATTCTAAAAGTGCGATAGGCCAGCACGCCTGTCTTGGTATTTTCATCCAAAGTCAAGCGGCGTCGGGTACCGTCAAAAACACCATTGCTAAAGCCACCGCGACCTAGCTGCACCAGGGCAAAGCTCATCAGGTCGAACTCGCTATTCTCCCCGATCCACTGGTTCTGAGCAGCAAACTTTTCAGAAGTTTCCACGCTCCATTTTTCACCTTCCTGTTCGTCCACCCAGCCGGCTTTCGCATTGGGAAACGCATCCGCCATAGGAATGTAGGGTTTCACATCCAAAACGGGAGTTTCGTTCAGCAGGTCAGCCTCATCCACATACAAAGTAAGCCCATCTACTTTCAGAAGGCGAACGCAGCTTAAGCCAATGGAATTAGGGCGGTAAGGAGAACGGCTGGCAAATGTCCCCACCCGGTCTCTACCAGGAGCAGGAACGGGCGGTCGCGTGGTAGGGCGCCATCCCTCATTTTCATGGAACTGGAAGATGACCCAGATACGTTCAAAGCCATCCAAGTCACGGAGGGCCATTTCAAAATTGCATCCGGAATTCAGGACGATTCGGCCAGGATGTCCCGCAAATAGGCGGCCCTGTCGGGGAGCGTCATACTTGTATACAGCATCGCCAAAAAAAGTTCCAATGGGATTTACTTCCATGCGCCAAATTTAGATTTTCTATCTTTGGGCTCGTCCATATTCCACTGGAGTTTTCCAATGAAACATTCGACTTTTACATTCAAGGCTCTTGCCTCTGCCATTTTGGCAACCACGGCACTGATTCTCGGGGCCTGTGACTCAGAAAAACAGAATATCCGATTTGGTTCCGGTAACAAGGGCGGTCTCTACGATCAGTTCGCCACCTCCTTTACCGCCAAGTTCAATTCTGAACATCAGGACCTGCAGATTCAGGCCAAGAACACCGCCGGTTCATCCGCAAATATCCGCCTGATGGAAGAAGGCTTTATTGACCTGGGGATTGTCCAGGCCGATATTCTCAAGGATTACCTGATGCGCAATCGCATGGGTTCCGCCATCGCAGCGGTGGCAGGTCTTTACGCCGAATCCGTCCAGATTGTAGTTTCCGCAGATTCAGACATCAAGACGGTTGCCGACCTTCAAGGCCACAAGGTTTCCGTAGGCGAAGAAGAATCCGGTGTGCTGCGTAACGCAGAAATCATCCTGGAAGCTTACGGCATTTCCTTCGAGAAAATTCAGACAGAAAACCTCAACTTCAAGGATGCCGCCACCGCCCTGAAGGAAGGTCGCATTGACGCCTTCTTCTGCACCGCAGGCATCCCCACGCCTTCCATTAGCGAACTTGCTACAAACAAAAAGGTCCGCATTCTTTCTCTGGACGCCGCCGACATGAACCGCATTACCAGCCTCCATCCGGAACTGACCTTAAGCGAAATCCCCGCGGGCACTTACGCCGGTCAGGATTCTACCGTCCAGACCTTAGGCGCAAAGGCAGTCCTTGTGGCAAGCCTCCTTCTGGATAGCGCCACCGTCACAAAGATTACCGCAGACGTATTTGCAGTAGGCACCCAGCAAACCGCAGGTATTCCCGCAGCATTCCACCCAGGTGCTGCAGCCTTCTACAAGACCAAGAACATTAACGTGGATGTTGCCGCCCCGCTAAAGGGCCACGGTCCCATTCCCTCTACGGGCGACTAAGGAGTTCTGATGTATAAGTTATCTCTGGACATGTATCAGACCTTGGCCCTGGCCGTCGTGGTGTTAGTCATTGGCGCCAACCTGAAAAAGCAGGTCAAGTTCCTGGAAAAGTTCTGCATTCCCTCCCCTGTGGTAGGCGGCATCCTGTTTGCATTCCTTTCCTGCATTCTCTATAAGTTAAACCTCCTGGAATTTCAGTTTGACGAAACCCTCAAATCCATCTGCATGATGGTGTTCTTCACCTCCGTGGGCTTTAACGCCAACCTGAAGATTCTTAAGAGCGGTGGCATCAACTTGATTCTCCTGCTGGTCTGTGTTTGCGTTTTGATTCTCAGTCAGAACGGCCTGGCCGTAGCTCTGGCAAACATGCTGAACGTAAGTCCCCTGGTGGGTCTCTCCGCCGGCTCCATTTCCATGGTAGGCGGCCACGGCACCGCTGGCGCATTCGGCCCCGTGCTAGAGGACTTCGGCATGGAAGGCGCCACCACCCTCTGTACCGCAGCAGCAACCTTCGGCCTTGTAGCAGGCTCCCTCATGGGCGGCCCTCTGGGTCGCAAGCTGATCATCAAGCGCGATCTCCTCAAGTCCGCAAAAGCAGAAGACAAGACCGAACTGAAGGAAGAACAGAGCAAGTACCGCCGCTCCGCCAAGCGCTACTCCACCGCAGCCTTCCAGCTAGCTGTTGCCATGGGCTTGGGCACCCTGGTATCCACTTTGCTTTCCAAGACCGGCATGACCTTCCCCGCCTACATTGGCGCCATGATTGTCGCCGCCATCATGCGCAATATTTGCGAATACAGCAGCAAGTACGAAGTCCATATGGGCGAAATCAGCGACGTGGGCGGCATTTGCCTTTCCCTGTTCCTGGGCATCGCCATGATCACCCTGAAACTTTGGCAGCTGGCTTCCCTCGCCCTCCCCTTGGTTGTACTCCTTTGCGCCCAGACATTACTCATGTTCCTGTTCGCCTACTTCGTGGTATTTAACGTCATGGGACGAGATTATGACGCCGCAGTACTTTCCGCAGGTGTTTGTGGTTTCGGCATGGGAGCAACGCCCAACGCCATGGCTAACATGCAGGCCATCACCTCCCGCTTTGCTCCGGCAGTAAAGCCCTACCTGCTGGTACCTATCGTAGGAAGTATGTTCGCAGACTTCATTAACAGCCTCGTCATAACATTCTTTATCAACCAGTTTTAATCAGGTTTTAGGTTATAGGATTATAATAGCACGGCACTGGCCGTGCTTTTTTATTTTCTATATTTGGCCACGATGAAAGACAAAGCACGTAAATTGATTGAAAAGTACGAAGAACTGGAATCCGAATTGGGAAATCCCGATGTTCTCGGTGACCAGGCTCGCTATAACAAGATTCACAAGCAGTACAAGGGTATCGAAAAGGCCGTTATCAAGGCTAAGGAATACCTGCAGATGCTGAACGACCAGGAAGAATGGAAGACCGCTTTGGGTGATTCCGATCCCGAAATGGTGGCTATGGCAAAGTCCGAGCTTTCCACCATCGAAAAGACCCTTCCCGGCCTGACTGATGAATTGCAGATTTTGATGGTTCCCAAGGATCCCTGGGACTTCCGTAATGCGACTCTCGAAATTCGCGGTGGTACCGGCGGTGACGAATCCGCACTGTTTGCCGGCGACTTGTTCCGCATGTACCGCGCCTATTGCGAAAAGATGGGTTGGAAGGTCACTATCCAGGACCTGAGCGAAGGTACTGTGGGCGGCTACAAGGAAATCCGCGTGTTTATCGAGGGCGATAGCGTTTACGGTACCTTGAAGTTTGAAAGTGGTGTACACCGCGTGCAGCGCGTTCCTGAAACCGAAACTCAGGGCCGTGTCCACACCTCTGCCGCTACCGTGGCAATCCTTCCCGAAGCTGAAGAAGTGGACGTGGAAATCCGCGAAGCAGACATCCACATGGATACCTACCGCTCCAGTGGCGCTGGTGGTCAGTACATCAACAAGACCGACTCCGCAGTCCGTTTGACCCATATTCCTACAGGCGTTGTGGTGAGCTGCCAGACCGAACGTTCCCAGCTCCAGAACCGCTTGCACGCTATGGAAATGCTCCGTTCCCGCATCCTTGACGAAGTCATCGCCAAGAAGGAACGTGAAGAAGCCGCTAGCCGTAAGGCCCTCGTTGGTACTGGCGACCGTTCCGCAAAGATCCGTACTTACAACTATCCCCAGAACCGCGTGACCGACCATCGTATCGGCCTCACCCTGTACAACCTGGACCAGGTAGTTGCTGGCGACCTGCAGGAAGTGATCAACGGCCTCCAGATGGCAAACGCTCAGGAAAAGCTGGGCAAGTTCCAGGCATAATCTGGACCACCTGCAACCCTAAAGGTATCGGCGAATGGCAGCTCCTGCAAATAACGGTCCCATGACGGTTCTCGAAATTCTGAACCGCACCAAGGTCTTCTTCGAAAAGAAGGGAATCCCCGATCCCCTTCTGGATGCTCAGTACATCATCAGCTTCGGTCTCAAGATGAAGAACCGTATGGATCTGTACTTGAACTTCGAGAAGCCCCTGACCCCTGCAGAGCTTGACGTACTCCGCCCCATGGTGGCACGCCGCGCCAATCGCGAACCTCTGCAGCACATTATTGGCGATACCAGTTTCCGCGGCTTTATCATCAAGTGCGACCCCCGCGCCCTCATTCCCCGTCCCGAAACCGAGATGCTGGTGGATATGGCCCGCGACCGTCTGAAAGAAGTGGAAGCCCCCTTCATCGTTGAAATTGGAACCGGTTCCGGCTGCATTTCCATTTCCTGCGCTAAGGAAATTTCCGGCGCCAAGGTTCTTGCCTGCGACATCTCCGACGACGCTCTGGCTTTGGCCAAGGAAAATGCAGAAGCCAACGAACTGACCGCACCCCAGCTGTCCTTTGCCAAGGGCGACCTTCTGGACGCAGCCACCGCAGAAGCATTGACTGCAGCAAGTCTCGCCGCCGACCAGAAAATCGATTGCCTTATCGCAAACCTGCCCTACATCCCCGATGGCGAAAAGCCCAACCTCCAGCCCGAAGTGGCAAACTTCGATCCGGCCCTCGCCCTCTTTGGCGGAGCCGACGGACTGGACCTGGTCCGCAAACTTTTGCAGCAGACCGAAGGCCGCATGAACTCCGGCGCATCTATTTTGTTAGAAATCGGTTCCGAACAAGGCGCCATGCTGGAAGCCGAAGCAGCAAGCTACCCCTGGCTTACCTTCACCGGCATCCACAAGGACTACTGCGGCAACGTCCGCTTCGTAAGCTACAAGGCGAACTAAACCCGCCTTAAAGCAGAACAATCCCGCCTTTATAAAAAATACCAGCAGGTTCTTCCGCTGGTATTTTTTGTTCAGATTATACAAGGACGTAACCTTTCCGAAAACATTCAATCATAACAGCAATGAAAGGAATAACAAAGGAACATCCTAATAGTAATAAATCACGTTTCCAAACTTTCGGGAAGATAAAAGATCCTACAAAGGGCAAAAAATAGACATACAAAAATAAAGCCAGAGCAATCCCCGTAGGATCCCCCCGACACCAAACCACACACACAGCAATCAAAGCCAATAGCGTAGCAACAAGCAGTCTCACACGGGGTCTTATCAAATCATATCGTACTTTACGGAATACCAAGTCTACAGTCGTATTTAAGATATGCAATACAACCCAGGCAACTACATAGTTAATAAACAAACTTAATCCGGGAACAAAAGCAGAATCATCCGTACGTGGATCTATTTTGAATAAGAAATCAAACACCCCTAACATAAAAACAACCGGCATCACAAAGACACCGATTGCGTTAACTATTATGGATTTTAAATGCAAGCAAGCGAGAGACATATGCTAAATATACAATCTCTTTCTAGCCTTATTTTACAATCCATTTTCATTTTTCTTGAGAATCTTCAAAAGGGTGTCTACGTATTCACTTAGGCTTAGGTTCGCTTTTTCAACTTTATATCCATGCAACGAATCTCCTGTTGCTTGATAAAAACCATTTTTATACATATGTTCAAGAATTTTCATCGCCAAAACCTTTGGAGATGAATCACGATATTTATAGCCTACAGAACGCCCAATAACATTATTTAACTGATCCACATGCAAGTCAGCCTCATCTAAGTCAGAGAAACTTCGTTTAGCAATGTCATAAGCTTGATTTCGCTCAGATTAGGCAAGTCCTTTTCTGTAAATTCATGCGCAAAAAGCGGATTTTCCCATCTCCTTCTCGGTTAAGTAAGCTTTATCTTCCATCCATTCATC